>CAYOLQ010000018.1:25402-46740 GCA_964404825.1 uncultured Chitinophaga sp. | reverse complement strand
TTTGTGGTATAACGGTCTGTTACGAAGTAATTATCCAGAGCCCATATCTCGTAAGTTCCACGTACTTTCCCTTTGTTCAGAATTGTTTCTCTGAAAAATTTTCCATCAGCCCGGATTACTATATTATTCTTACGAAATACGTAACTGCCGTCAGTGAAATACTGCTCTTTGGGTTTCCAGAGCTGAGTGCGGGCGGTGTCAGGACGTGAAAATCCTCCGAAAAAATTTCTGCCTCCATTAACCGAGAAAAAGTGCGATTTTTGATTAATATCCAGGGAGGCACTGGCATTATAAATACCTACACTTTCATAATAAGTTTTTACCGATGTAAGTAGTTTATTTCGTGAGTTTTCCTTTGTAATAATATTTATAGCTCCAGCCAGTGCGTTTGAACCATACTGCACAGACATCGGGCCTTCAACAATTTCAATATGGTCTACATTATTAAGGTTAAGCTGACTCAGGTCAATATTTCCATTTAACCTGCCAATTACCGGCACACCGTCTATAAGTATTTTCACATGCTCACCTCCAAGTCCGTTCAGACTCATACTCGAACCCAAAGCCCCATCCTGTGAAACACGCAGGTTGAGTTCACCTGAGAGTAAATCTGCCAGGTTAGAGGCTGCCTTTTCAGAAATAAGCTTGCTGTTTATTACTTTAACCTGGTAAATGGATTGATCTACTCTTTTTGGCGACATCTGAGCTGTTATTACTACCTCATCCATATCGAAGAATGCAGGATCCAGCATAAATGTGTATGTTCCAAATGCATTGATGGTATCCATACGGGTTTTATATCCCATTACGGATACCGCCACAACTGTTCTTCCCTGATAAGGCTGTGCAGCGCGGCCATTGACATCACTCATCTGGTAGAACTGCTTTCCGGTCTGCTGGTCTTCGAAACAAACATGTGCAAAAGGAACCGGCTCTGATGAATTTTTATCGAGTAAGATAATGCTTACATTCTGCTGAGCGCGAAGGCTCAGTGTGAATGTGAGAAGGATTAGGAGGAGGGTTATATAGCGGGGAGTATGGAGCAAGAGATTAGAGTGTGAGTATGAGTGTGAGTATGGATTGTGATTGGAGATGCAGGGTACTGAGACCATGGTGCCATCGTGGTCTATGATCTCAGTAACGCAACATTTCGGTTCTTTATCGGGAGATGATTATTTTACCGGTTGAAACAAAACCATTGTTAATCATTCTCACCTGGTACAAACCTGTCGGCAGTATTCCAAAGTCGCTGCTGAATCCATAATTGTTTAAAGTATGATTCTGATTCAGTACAAGTTGTCCGGCAGAATTGTAAACCATAAGCTTTACTTCCGTGCTGCTCTTCCAGGAATTATTATTGAAAGTAACCAAATCTCTGACAGGATTAGGATATACTGAGGTAGGAACTATGCTTTTTAAAGGTGTAGCTAGGGATTCCCATGCGTCAATAAATTCACCCTGTGAATAAGGGTATGTATACAAACCAACATTCATGGATGAATTTGTAATTATTGATGCGGTCATTGCAGAAGTTTTAAACGCTATATCCCATGAGGAGCGGGAAGATTCCTTTGTAATTCCCTGACTCATACTTAAGAAAACATCATTTGCATAACCGTTACCCATAATAAGGGTATCTTTTACAATTACACCGACCTCGGGAGCAAGTTTCTGAATAGCCACTCCTACCCTTCCTTTACCGGTACCCATTGAGGAACCACTTTCGAAAAAGTTAACCTGCATTTTATAAATATCCATGGCAGGGGTTTTCACAAAATAAACCATTGTATCGAGCGGTACAATTGACATGCCGCTTAATTTATACCATGAGTTTCCGATTGCATTAATTTCTTTACTGAATGTAGTAGTGTCTGCAATAGTACTATTCAGAGCTGCAGTAGAATTAGGAGCATGAAAAACTGATACTTTGGATCCTTCATTTAACAGAAAACCGGTAACAGTATAGTTAATTTTGGTATCGGTAAAACGTGTTAACACCATATCCCAGGCTGTCTTCACCGGTTCGCGATCAACGAAATTCTGGTTCTGAATTGAATAATAAAGGAATAATTTATCTCCATAGTCTGAACAAATAGCTTGTTCGAGAACTTCATTTTCGCCAGTTACATCTGCATGACGGAAGGAATAAACATTGGCAGTGGATTTAACTTCAATAAAAAGCTGCTTAAATGCACCGTTCTGGAGTTTAACCAGATACACAGAATCGCCATATACGTAATGGCTGTTTGAATTGTAAACTCCCCATCCATAGTCAGGGTGACCTTTCTGATTCATATTAAACGCGCCGTCTTCCCAGGTAGTCATTGAATTAAACAATGGCTTCCATGTTTCATATCCCGCTGTATTTAACTGTGCATTTACGACATTAAGTGCAAGTAAGGTAAACAATGACAGTAACAGATTTTTTTTCATATTTTAAGTTTTGAATATTTGCTTTTACAAAAATAATAATTAATTTAAGTATTTAAGTGACGAATAAAGGAATTAGCCAGATCCAAATGGTAAAGTGACAGATTATTTCCCTATTGTCCTACAGAAGCATTGTTAATGAATCGTTAAAACAAATACCGACAGAACTTGTTTCCATGAGATTTCAATTTAGTTTAATACAAAAACTGATAACTCAGGAACGAACTTCTGAATACCAGTAATTACCCACAATATCTTTACAATAGGTTTTGCGGTGCAAATCAAGGGAAACTAGTGCAGTTTTTGCCAACCGGTAACAATACTTTTGAAGTTACTCAGAGGGCTTTTACCCATTGTACTCACGTACAAATGGATAATCAGGAACAATGCGATAAGAAAACCCATAACCATATGAAGCTGGGCTGTAAGAAAGATCCCGCTGAAGCCCAATACCTTTTTAATAATGAATTCAGGAAATAACAATGCCCATCCGGTAATAAATAACAGCGGAAGAGCAAGATAAAGGGCAAAAATATAAGAAAACTGCTGTAATGGATTGAACTTGTTTGTTT
The DNA here is from genome assembly GCA_964404825.1 of uncultured Chitinophaga sp. Lineage (GTDB taxonomy): Bacteria > Bacteroidota > Bacteroidia > Bacteroidales > JACJXF01. Next base: position 43,738 of record CAYOLQ010000018.1, on the reverse strand, counting down.
TACTGACAGGAAACGGGGACTCCTCATTTACAAAATAGCCATAAGCATAGTATCGCAATTGTTTCCAGAGTCTGTCTCTCAGACCTTTCATTTTAAGCCGGTAATATTTCCCGTTATCGGTGAACATATTTCCGAAAAAGAAAAGAAAATAAGAGATTGTAAGGGCAATTCCTGAAAAATTGTGCATAGATACTGCAAGCCTGAAACTCACTACTGTAAAATCAGGATTGGAATACTGCATACTAAAACCGGAAATGATAAGCAGCAGACAAAAAATAGCATTCACAACATGCCACAATCTGATCCAGACTGGGTAAAAATATATTTGCTCGGTCATGATTTATTTTTCGATTTTTTTATTCTGAAAATAGTATGAACAATAACTGCCAGTAATGTTAAAGAAATAAGTAAAATTGTTGCGATATTCATAAACCGGCTCCTGTTGGCGCCGATTACATAGGAGTTATTATCGATAATTACTGAATTAACAAATCCGAGAGTTTTTCTGCTTTCTATAGCACGGAATTTATAAAGGGATCCCATGAGAATAGAATTACTGGAATGACATTTCACACAATCAGAAACGGCACTGTCTTTAGGCAGAATATTATGCGAAATGAGGATATCCTGATTCTGAGCAGAATGGCATTCGATACAGCGTACCGACTTGAAATGAAGACCCTGATTCGGAAGCCAGTCGTGCTTTTTAATGATTCCTGTTAGCTCACGATCAGACAATAGCTGAAATTTTTCAAAATCACCATGACAGTTCAGACACATCTGATTTGAATTCACAATAAAATCAGTAGTAAGGGTATCTCTTCTTGCCAAGGGAACATAAGAATGCGGGTCGTGACATTTCCAGCAGTTAAATTCACCACTTTCGAGACCGGCATGTACACTTTTTCCATATTCTGCTTCAATTTCCTCAAAATGATACTTTGCATAGGTTTCATCTCCACCATGACAATCGATGCAAGCAAGGGCAGCTTCGAACCGAAGGGCTGTTGCGTGAGGAAAATTCTGGTATTCCATTGAATGACAATCGGTACAGCTAAAAGATCTGTGTACCGAAGTATAGTATTTATCTTTTGGGATATTAAAATTATCACACATTGCCTGTCTTCTGGTAAGCCCGGAAACAGAATCTGAAAGGTTGAAATAACCGGAGGAATGACATCTCAGGCAGAACTCATTATCCTGGAAGGACGGGAAGTCATCAGGATTAAACTGCTCATTTAAAGTGTCTTCCTGACAAAAAGCCAGAGCGGAAAACAATAAAAATACTATCAGAGCCGGAATTACTCTATACATCTTATATAGCATACACGTTTTATTAATACCTAAAAGCTTTTAGAACCGCACTGTAATGTTAAATCCAAACAGGAATTCGCCCTTGGTAAAGTCGTTTGTATTGTAGAGTAAATTCCTCTGGTTAATAATTCCGGAATAATTTGCCACGAAAATCTGGAACGCATGTGTTCCGGTTCCAATTTCGTAACCCAATGAAAGGTTCGGTTTAGGTTGAACTTCGATGTCCTGCTTTGTAAGCAGTTGATCATATTCGAGAAGTATTGAATGGTATCCAATAACCTTTGCTCTGGCACCTGCATGAATTGAAAAGTTAGCGTTTTTCAAACCTTCTTCAACCGCATTATAATAAATAAATCCCGGAGCAATCTGCAAAGAGATTTTTTCATTCAGTTTGCGGGCAACTATCAACTGTGAGAAGTATGAAAACCTGTGAATACTGCGATACTGAGCTTCAGGTCCGAATGCATCCTTTGCACGCGCATCGAGAACAGCATTGCCATAATAGCTTAATGACACAGGCATTTTCCCGGATTGTGTCTGACGAAGAAGCGCGTATTTCCACTGCAGATCCTGAAGTTTATAATCCTTTGTTGATCCGATGCCCACCATAATTTTCTCTGTAATGCCATAATTAAAGCCCATACGGATATTTGAAGGAGCGTAAATTCCATATATATCGCTTATACCGTTTTTTACAGTGCCAAACCGGTGGAGAATATTGAATTCAAGTCCTCCGGCATACGGACTCATTACTGTCTGATTATCCATCAGGGTTGTAGCATCGAATGTGGCATCAACCGGAAGATCTTCAACAACTTCCTGTTCCTGAGCAAATGCGTTGAAACCTATGAGCATAAGTAGCATCAATGATAATAAATTCTTCATATTGCAATTTTTAAAGTTATACACGTTTTATTAGTTATTTTTTGCACCTTCTTCTATCCAGGTGAGGATAATCAACTTTTCAGTAGGTGTTGCTTTCGACTGATGGGTTGAGGAACTAATCAGCTTATCATAAAGTTTACTTGTTTCCGGAGCACTGACAGTGACAAGTTTTCCATTTGTAATAGCTGCAAAAGGGTCAGTTTTTAAGTTAGGGGATATAGCACCGCCATGGCAACTGATACAATTATTGTTGAAAATTGGCACAACATGATCTTTAAAACTTACATTTTCCATTTTCTCCGGTCCCTCAATTGTATATTTTTCGCAACCAACAATGTAAATCCCTGCAAACGCCATAGCAATTGCAAAAAAAATCTTCGATTTTAAAAAACGATTTATCCTGTTCATATCCATTTAAAATTAATTCTCAAAGTTACACTTATTAGATTCACAGATTTGCAATATTAATTAAAATATACTTTCGCATTTGTCGATAGATATACAATATAATATCGATATAAAACTGTTTTATAATAGATATTTAGCGATAAAAAATAATGTGCAATGTGTTAAATAGTATATCTTTGGCAAATTAAACTAAAAAACGGATACAATTTTAATAATATGACTGTTTATAAAAAATCGGTTTATTGTAACTCATGCGAAGAATGCAACCGTAAATCGGAATTGTTTAAAATATTGAATCATGAAGAAATTAGCATTCTTAATGAAGATCGCTTTGAAGTTATTTTTAAGCCCGGAGAGAACATTGCCAAGCAGGGTACCAATCTTACCCATCTTATTAATCTCACATCCGGTTTGGCTAAATTATATATAGAGGGAATTAATGATAAAAACCTTTTGCTAAATATAATTGGTCCGAATTCAATTCTGGGTGGACCGGGAGTATTTACCGATCAGCGGCATCACTTTTCTGTAACGGCACTTGAAACCACAAGTGTATGTTTCATAAATGTTGGTAGTTTTAAAAAAATAATTAACACCAACGCTGTATTCACAGCTAAATTTCTGGAACACCTTAATCTTAAACAGACCATGCTTTATGATAAGTTAATTAGCCTGACTCAGAAACAGATGCACGGAAAAATTGCAGACGCACTGATATACCTCTCTGAAAAAATATATAACAGTACGCAGTTTGAACTTTCCATCAGCCGGCAGGATCTGGCAGATATGACAGCCATGTCGAAAGACAGCGCCATACGAATACTAAAGGAGCTGGAAAAAGATGGTATTATAAACATTTGCGGAAAAAACATTTCTATTCCCGGCATGAATGCTCTAAAAGAAATTTCGGCAAAGGGGTAATCCTTACATAGTAATATTTTCAGAATCAACCGTTTCGTATATATGCTGTTTATCGACTTTGGGTTTACTTGTAAGGCATTTATCAACCAATTCCGCTATATCCAGAATCTGAATTCCTGACTGTGCAGAAGAAAATGTTTTTTTGCACAAAGGACAGGCTGTGATTAGGGTTTCCTGTGCATCGGGTACAATTTTGGCAAGGGCCAACCTGGCAATGTTTCTTTTTTCACCCGAAGTTAAAATAGAATTTCCGATACTTCCGCCACAGCATAAGGCATTTTCCGCCCTATAGGATGATTCTGACAGGTTAGCAATGGTATTCAGAATATTTCTGGGTTCCCTGTAAATACCTGAACTTCTTCCCAATTCGCAGGGGTCATGATACACTACACGTTTTTCGGTTTTTGAACAAACCAATTTACCTTCTGCCATAAGCCGGTCAATAAGCTGAGTATGGTGAAGAATTTCGATGTGCAGGTTATAATCTTCTTTAAAAACTTTGTAACAAATCGGACATGATGTAACCAGCATGGAAGCTCCGGAATTGTTAAAAATACCAGTGTTTTTCTGAATCATTACATTTGCCTGTACCCGAAGTCCCGTAAGCATCATGGGCCGACCGCAACAAATACTTTGATCTTCATCTGCAATGGCAAAATTAATTCCTGCAGCTTTAAAAACAGAGATCATGGATTTTTTAATACCGGGAGTCAGATGACTCATGCAACCCGCGAAATACAGCACATCCGGTTTATCTGGAAAATGCACTTCGATGCGATTCAGGTATTCATGATTTACGAGTATATCCTTATTATCACGAATTGCCAACCGGTTATTGGTTGTTCTTATTCCTACAACACAATCGGTTTCACACCTGCCGCACATCAGGCAATTCTGTACCAGTTTATCGGTTGTGCTATTTTGCCTGAAATTCCGGAAAATGTAAGGGGACTGGATGTTTGAAATACCTTGCTCCATCAGCTGACAGGTATCAAGGCAAATACCACAGGATGAACAGGAATTGATCTCAAATCGTTTTATTCCATCCATTTTACATATAGATGAAACCGCTCCCCAGTTTCGCAACATAATTAATACTGCTTCAGTGGGAATATGCATATACCGGGAAAAAGGCAGGCTCACAAAAAATAAACCAAGACTAAAAGAATAAGCCCACCAGGCAGTATGGAATAAGAAGTCCGATGCAATGTTGTTTTCCAAAAGCGAACCAATACCTGCGGTTAGAAAGCTGCCACCTCCATAAATTGCTGATGTTATACTTTCTGCAGCTAACCTGAGCGGAAATATCAGCCATAAAACGGACAATGCAATTCTGTCTCCGATTAAGTGACTTGTTGTTCTTTTCATTCCGAACCGGCGATTGTTGAATCGCTTAAACCATGCAAGAGCCACTCCGCTCAAAACAAAAAGCAGGAGAAAATCCATGATAAACCAGTAAAAGTTACTTGTTGGATCGGGTATGGAATCCATCTGAAAAAATCTCAAAAAAATGGGCACATATGGAGCTTCAAGAATTGTATGAAAAAATGAATACGATTCAAAATGTCCGGCAACAATAAGTAAGAACCACCCGAAAGCCAAACTCATATGCATGTATCCGAGCAGCCTGTTTTTCCTGAAAATGTTTCTGTGAAGTAATGATTCAGAAATGATCTCCCTGATTCCTTTTAGTGTTCTGAACGTAAAGAGATTGGTTCTAACAGCCTTTTTCTGGTCTTCATTTAGCTGGAGAAGCCATGAGATATATTTAACGCAAAGAATAATCAGCAGAACAATTAGTCCTATTGTAAAAGGTAAAACAAAGATATCAAATTCCATATCAGTTGATATTTAATGCAATTCTTATCTGACGGATTACATTTCTGGTATTCACACCCCGTGGGCAAACCAAAATGCATTTTCCGCAAAGCATGCACTGAGACACTTCTTCAGCAAGGTTTTTTATTTCCCCCCGACGCATGTGCAGATGCATTCTCCGAAACTGGTATGTTCCTGCATCTGATGCAGGGCAACTTGCGGTGCAACTCCCGCATTGGATACAGTTATAAAGGCTTGGCTCCTGTTCAAGTACAAATTCAGCAATTGATCTGTTGTTAAGGTCATAGTCAATGGTATTATCTGCCTGAATTTCAAAACCGAACCTGTTCATTTGCATCAGTTTAAGTTTTCGGCAACCAGTGAATGCATAAGGTACTTATGAATTTTAACAGCCGCGCTCCGAGCATCTGCAAGTGTGTATTCGAGACTTTTAGCACCTGTACATGTACCTGCAACAAAAATTCCGCAAGTACGGGCAGAATTGGTATCGAGATGCGTATCACAGGGTGAAAAGAATCCATCACTGCCAATATCAATTCCGAACTGCTGAGCCATTTTCCGGTGAAAATCCGTAGGGACAAAACCTAGAAGCAATACCATAATGTCTGCTTTTACTTTAATCGGACTTCCGGAAAGGGTATCATCGGCTTTAAGTATAAGACTGCCATCAGGGTTCTCGGAGGATTCAGACAGTCGTCCCCTGATAAATTGAATATGATATTTTTGCTGGGCTTCCAAATACATATCTTCATAAAACCTTCCATGCATTCTGAGATCCATATAAAACATCATTATATCGGTTCCGGGAAGTCTTTTTTTAATCTCGATTGCCTGCTTTACACCGGTAACACAGCACATAGATGAGCAATGCTCGTAACCTACTTTCTCATCGCGGGATCCAACGCAATGGATAAATGCTACCCTATCCGGTTTTTTGCCACCTGCTGTAGTCAGATAATTCTTTTCCCTGAATGCAGTTTCCAGTTCAGAGGAAGTAATCACATTATCGTATATTCCGTAACCGTATTCTTCCTTAAGACTTGCATCAAAGAGATCATACCCCACTGTTACAAGCACTGCATCAGCAAACAACTTATTTCCGTCACTAATTGTGATTATGGATTTTCCCTTATCACTAATTATTTTTTCAACTTTTGTATGTGTAATTAGTCGGATGTCACCAGATAATTTACCGGTCATTTGCTTTAAAATACCATCTGCAGAGACATTATCAGGAAATAATTTATACCAATTTGCAAGTTTTCCACCTGGTTTACTTTCCTTTTCAAGAATTGTAACGGAATAGCCCAGTGTATTAAGATTATCTGCAGCTTCGAGTCCGGCGGGTCCTGCTCCAATAATGACAACCTCTTTTTTCTTTGATTTCACCATCTCTGCTGATTAATTTCTACTGCTGTTATCTATATGACATTGAATTCCGATTATAAAATAATTACGCATTACTTAATAGCACTTTAATAATCCAGGCATTATTGGTTCAGATAATGACTGTCCTTTTGAATCACAATACTTATCTGCCGGATCGTATTCAATACCAATTTTATCGAGCAGAGGTTCAAGAGCAACCTGGTGCATCTGTAAACCTATATCCCATGGGTTGTAACCGAGCATTATACCGCAAAGTTCCTCGAAAGTTAAAACAGGTATTCCATGACCATTTTCCCCATATATTTTTCCCTCCATTTCGCTTATGACATACTGCCAGGAATCGAGAAAATAGGGACAACCCGGGCAATTTGTAATGATAAGATCCGGCTTGTATGGTGCCATCGATTCAAATTTCTTTTTCGAACAGGATATGCTGTATCCTCTGTTGGCCTGAATTACATATTGTCTGAATCCAAATCCACAGCAGGCTCTTCTTTCAGGATAATCGATTACTTCACCGCCAAACGTTTCAGCAAGGCCTGATAAAACATCCGGAAATTCAGCTCCCCCGATACCTTTATGAGGAAACATCTTAGCGTAGTGACATCCTATATGTTCGACAACTTTCAAAGGATTTCCGGTTTTTTTATCAATAAGCCGGTATTTTGCCTTCAATGCAATTTCATCTTTGAATTTATATATGATATCGCTGGAATGGGCCAGATTTTCCGGATTCATAAACTCCCTTCCGGTAGCTTTAAAAAGAAAATTTCTGATTTTATCTTCAATTTCAGGATGGTGCTGCCACAATTCCAGAACCTCGGTATATATTCCGAATGAGGTTATGCATGATGGCACAAAATTTTTGTACCCACGCTCGGTCATTAACGAAAATTGTCTGGCTACAACAGTCATGGTAGTTTCAAAAGGAACTACTTCTGTATGATAAGCAATTCCGGTGCATGTGGTATGCCGGGGATCATCATACACATCTTTGTTTAACTCTTTTTTAAGAATTTTGAGAAATGTTTTTTCTGCTCCGGGAAAAAAATTTTGTCTGATACAACTACGGGCATAGAAATAGTTGTCAGAAGCAATTTCTTTCTGATAATCTTTCCAGAGTATTTTTTTCCCTTCACTAATCATCAGCTTCTTTTTGAATGTTTTCGTGAATCGGTTTTATAAACCATTTGAAAATATTGATCGTTCTTGTCGTTCGTTAAGGTATAGCCCATTGATCCCGCCTTCAAGGCAGAATAATTTTCGATATAGTCAAAACGTTTAAATGCCTGAGTAACCTCAAAAATGCTGTTTAGTTCCTTTAAATCTTCCTTGCTAATTCGGCGCATTGCACCGGGTCCTTCTTCTCCGAAGTTTCCACCAAGACGGTTATACAGACTTTTTGCGTTTTTTCTACTCCAGGCCCAGATGGGTCCCTGTTCCGGATGTAAACTGTGATCCATGTTTTCGATATGAACACAATACCCGGTTGTTAGTATGCTATGTCCGAGTATCCTTTTAAGAGCGAGCATCTGTCTTCCTTTTTCTGATTCCACGAATAAACCTGTTTCAATGGAAAGCCGTCGCAGGGCCATGATAATAAGTCCCGGAGTATTTCCGCGGGGACATCTCGTTTTGCACGACATACACTCACCGCAATACCAAATGGTTTCACTTTTCAGCAGATCTCCGATTACTGCATCGTCAGCTGTCTGAACGCTGGTGACTATTTTCTTGGGATCATAATTATAGAATGCGGCTGCCGGACAAATAGCGGTGCAGGTTCCGCAATTGATGCATGCACGAAGGCCTTCGTCGAAACGAATATCAGATTGTAAACGGTTATAAAAATGCTTCAATTGAATAAGTGTAATACTTTTTAAAAGTATATCGGGTTTTACACTTAATAAACAGCATTTAACCGTAATTTACATGAGTTGTAATATCCTGGTAAGAATACGTAAAAATTACTAAGTATAATTACTTATTGAAATACGAATTTACTTTTCAACCAGCTTGTGTTCGACTGCAAACATTACCAGACTGGCTGTATTTTTTGTTTCTGTTTTGCTAAGGATATTTGACCTGTGTTTGTCGACCGTCCGTTTACTTATGTTAAGTTCAATTGATATTTCCTGATTTGAATAGCCTTTGCAGATTAATTCAAGGATCTGAAGTTCCCGGCGGGATAGGTGAAGCTGCAGGGCATCAGATTTTCTGACTTCTCTGAAATTCTTCACCACGTTATAGAGTATTTCCTGAGAAAAATATGTATTTCCCTCCTTTACACTCTTGATGGCTTTAAGAACTTCTTCAATATCGCTGTTTTTCAGAATGAATCCCTTTACCCCGGCATCAATCATTTTATAATAATACTCCTCCTCGCCAAAAAGTGATATTGTAATTATCTTTAAATCAGAATATTTGATTAATGCTTGCCGTGTTGCTTCAATACCATTCATAACCGGCATTTCAATATCCATTAACACAATGTCCGGCTTGTTATTCTCAAGGTATTCAATGAATTCCTGACCGTTGGAGCATTCATTTATTTCCCTTATCTCTGAAAATGCGGATAAAAGCAGCGTAAGTCCTTTTCTGAAAAGAGAATGGTCGTCAACAATACAAAGCTGTATATTTTTCATTTTTCAGGTAAGTTTTAAATATATATCTGCCTTAAAACCATTTCCCACAGAAGTATCAATATCCATATATCCGTTACTGGAGCTTAGACGGGATCGGATATTATAAAAACCCATCCCTGAAGATTCAGAATTAAAATCTTCATAGGTAAAACCCACCCCATCATCAGAATATGACATCAGGAGCATGTTATTTACCTGATTCAGACGAAGGTGAATTAAGGATGCTTTAGCATGTTTGAGTGTATTATTTATCAATTCGCATGCGGCTCTGTACATCACACATTCAACTGTGGTTCCAAACCTTTCGTTTTTAAGATTGGTGGCAAAATCGATTGTAATTACTCCGGTATGGTTTATTTTGTTAATGAATCCGGAAAGTGCACTTGACAGGCCAAAGTCGTTTAGGATATGCGGACTCAGGTTATTGGAGATTTCCTTAATTTCATCAATTCCCTCATTTATTACCTCCATCAGGTTATTATATATTGCTTTCCCATGTTCATCAGGGTTTCGAAATGAAAGGGCTGAAACCGACATTTTAATAGTTGACATAATAGGTCCGAGCCCGTCGTGTAATTCTTTTGCAAAGCGCAGTCTTTCACGCTCCTCAGTTTTAATGATCGCGTTCAGAATCCTTTTTTCTGAGTGTTTTCGGATTCTTTCAGCCTCTCTGATTTGCATTAATATCTTTTTAACGAGAAGTATTCCGACAGCAATAAGAATTGATGTAACAATACCAATCCACTGGTCGATTATGGCAATATCTTCATAAAACTTATTATACAGAAAGGGGATCAATTCGATAATCTTTCGGATCGCAAGAAATATCAGAGCAATAGAAATCATTACCCAGGATATATTATAGCGGGTAACCTTGGTAAGGCTGATGGCAACTATAGCAGCAATTAATTGCAGAACTATTGAAACAACAAGTCCTATGATAGTATACATGTGAAAAATTTTAAATCAAATCTAGATATTTTAAATGAATGATTAAAGAAAACTGAATTAACTGCACTAGATTTTAAATCTCATGGCATTAAGTATCAAAAAAGTCATGCAAATTATCAAAACTCAAAAGATATACTATAACCGTGAGTTAAGAATCAGGTTTATAGCAGATTCTGATGATGCAGAATTTATAAGACTGGTTAGAAAACTTCCTGACAGTAAATGGAGTATCAGTATGAATTCATGGCATACAAATAATGTCCCTGATCATATAAATTATCTGAACACAATCTTCCCTGCTTACTATCGGTTTTTGGATATAAGCGGTTCACAACTCATTCCAAAATTTGAAGAAGTAATGCCTGAAAGAAGAATCCAGATATCTCACAACTATCCGGAAAACTCATTGAATCTTAAATTTATGTATGATAATGAGCTCAGCAGTCTGATCAGGGATTTGGGAGGGAAAACACAAAATAATAATAAGAAAGACTGGACTATCAGCAATTCTCCCGGAGTAGCAGAAAATCTTAATTCCTATCTGAGAAAGGCCAATTACAGAATTGATATTTCAGGTAAACAGGAAAATATAGCCGAAATAGGGAAATTGGTTCCTGATTTTGGAAAAAGTCTCGATAGGTTCGGCAAGATTCTGCAATCAATGAACTATAAGGAGCGCACAATAAGTCAGTACACGTATCATACCAGACGGTACTTACTTCATGCAGGGAATATAGATGTAGTTAATCCTGAAGATGTTAAGGACTATATTAACGAAATGTCTATCAGTCGCAACTATTCACGTTCCTACCAGAATCAGGTTTTAAACTCGGTTTTTGCATATTCAAGATACATTTTGGGACAAAACAGTAAGAGTATGATAATCCCTCGTCCAAAAAGAAAAAAGAAGAAACCCGAAATTTTAAGCAGCCAGGAAATTGAAAAAATCATTAGGCTGATTCCAAACATAAAGCATAATGCAATAATCAGCACAATTTATCTGACAGGGATTACGGTCGGAGAGACGATATCCATCAAACCGGAAGATGTGGATGCCGGAAAGATGCAGGTTTTAATCCGGGGGAGAAATGATAAACCAGAACGAATTATCCCGATATATAATGATTTAATTCAAAAAATTGAAGTTTACATGAACTTTTATCAGCCAAAAAACTTTCTGTTTGAAGGATATCCGGGCAGACAATATACAGAAAGGAGTATTCAGAAAGTGTTGAAAAAGTATGTTCAAAAAGCCGGCATAAAAAAGAAAACGAGCGCGCAAACACTCAGGCATAGTTATGCTGCACGGCTTGTTGAGAGCGGTGCAGACATGGTATTTGTACAACATCTGCTGGGGCATAGGAGCAGCAAAACGACTGAAAATTATGCTTTTGCCTCTCCATCATTTGAAAACAAATATTGACTATTCAGGAATATCTGTTTAAAATGAATGAGAATTTTGTTCTATTTTTGAATGTTGATTGCATCCAATCAGGTTGATTCAGGCGCAACAGCAGCTCATTATGGAAAAATGCCCGCTTTGCAAAACCAGTAGTAAACCTTTTCTTAAAAGCGAATTTCTGATCTGTCAGTGTTGCAGCGGGATATTCCGGAAAAAGAAAAACCTACCCCTACCTGAAAAGGAAAAGGCAAGATACGAACTCCACCAAAATGATATTTATGATTCCGGTTACAGGAACTTTGTTTCTCCCCTCACAACAGCCATACTGAATTATTACAAATCAACTCACAATGGTCTTGATTTCGGCTCCGGGCCTTCATCTGCCGCCGCCGCAATACTCAATGAAAATGGATATACCATCAGTCTTTTCGATCCCTTATTCCATAATAATCAGAATATATTAGCACAAAAATTCAACTACATTATTTGCATTGAGGTTATGGAGCATTTTCATAATCCGGAAAAAGAATTCAGATTGCTTAAAGAACTTCTTTTACCGAACGGTCGCCTCTATTGTATGACAAATATTTACAGTCCTGAAATTGATTTTGCTTCCTGGTATTATAAAAACGACTTTACACATGTATTTTTTTATCAAAAGGAAACACTCGAATGGATAAAGGAAAATTTCAGGTTTACAACTTTGGAAATAAGCGGGAACCTAATACTATTTAAGGTTTAATAAATTTTCCTTGCGCTTTTCATTTTTCAAAAGAATCCTTATTTTTGATCCATGACAATTTTAAGTGACAATAAAGTACCGGTTATACGTCTTAATGCTCTCACAAAAACTTTTAAGAATCTCAGTGCCGTTAATGAGCTTACAATTGATATTTACCCGAATGAGATTTTAGGTTTGCTTGGTCCGAACGGAGCCGGTAAAACAACTACTATTAAGTTAATTTGCGGACTGCTATTGCCTACCTCTGGTGAAGTTCTGCTTCATGGTCAGCCATGGAATAAAGCAAGACACTTCAGAAAAAAAATCGGGTATGCACCACAGGAAAATATATTCTGGCCAAAACTAACATGTCTTGAACAGCTTGTATTTACCGGAAGGATGTATGATCTGAGTGCAAAACAGTCGATGTACCATTCGAAAAATATTCTGGAAAAGTTAGGATTACAGGATAAGATGAAAGCTTCCGCATATACACTCTCAGGAGGAATGAAAAGAAGACTTAATCTTGCTCTGGCTCTTGTCCATGATCCTGAAATTGTAATTCTTGATGAGCCGGAGGCCGGACTGGATCCACAAAGCAGGCTTCTTGTGAGGGAGTTTATCAGGGGACTTGCTGACGGGAAAACAATTATTTTGAGCACCCACAATATGGATGAGGCTGACAGACTCAGCAGCAGGATAGCAATTATGGATTACGGAGAACTTCTGTTAACCGGATCCCCCGAATATCTGAAAAATACTGTTGGAAAAGGCGATATCATTGAAATTGAAACTGAAAATACGCCTGATATTGTCGTTTCGGAATTAAAAAAGGAAATTGATTCAATTGGTTTGATTATGCGAATACATGAAGGGGCGTTCCACATTCAGGGGATGAATCTGGTAGGAAAAACTCCTGATATAATCAAAATTCTGATGCAAAAAGAAATAAAAATTCTGAAGATGACACTTCGAGAAAATTCTCTGGAGGATGTATTTATTCACTTAACCGGCCGGAGACTCAGAGCATGAAAATCATAGAAGTTATCCGCAAATCGGTAAAAGAACAGATTCGCAGTTTCTGGATTCTGAGTCTTACTCTGGTTATGGCTCCTTTTTTCGTGGGAGTTTATTACATGATCAATGAAAGTTCGAAACCGGTTTACGAAATTCTGATTCTGAACAATGACAAAGGTAGGCTATCGGATTCAATGACAGTTAATTACGGCGAAGAACTTTTGAAGTATTCCGAAACGGTTTGTGACACCACAACTGATATCCCGCTTAAAACACGATTAATCCATGATCGGGAAAATGCCTTACTCCTTTTAAAGAATAAAAAGGCAGATGCACTGATAATAATACCTGAGGGCTTTTCTGATAGTCTGATGTTGGGAAATCTTGAAAACAGACCGGCACCTCCTCAAATTGAATTTATCGGCGATTTAACCGATTTCAATTATATGATTTCGGCAATATGGGGATCTGAAATTGTGCGCGTTTTTATTGAAAGTATATCAGGCTTCCCCTCCCCTTTCATATTGAAAGAAACTGGGTTTGCAAATGCCGCAGGTTTTACCGATTTTGACATGTATATGCCCGGATTGCTTGTTCTTTCCATAATAATGCTGATGTTTACAGCAAGTATTGCTTTTGTAACCGAAATTGAAAACGGAACTATTCTCAGATTCCGTTTATCAGGCCTAACTTCATTTGAATTTATTGGTGGTGTAACCATTGTTCAGCTGATAATCGGGCTTCTTTCTGCTCTTCTGACTCTGGGAACGGCTAAATTGGTGGGATTTCACCATACCGGATCCGTAGATACAATGCTTTTTGTAATTGGTCTTACAGCTCTTTCCATAGTTGCATTCAGTGTTATTCTCGGTGCTCTTTCAAAAACCTCAAATGAAATTCTCGTAATTGGTAATTTTCCTCTTTTCCTATTTATGTTTTTTACTGGTGCAGCATTTCCTATGGAAGGAAAAGCATTGTTTACAATAGGAGGATATGGATTAAACCTTCAGGGACTTATGTCTCCTACCCATGCAGTAAGTGCAATGAAAAAAGTGATGCTTATGAATTGCGGCATTACAGAAATATGGCCGGAAATTTTATCGATAGTATTTCTGAGTTTTTTATATTTTTTAATTGGGATCTGGTTGTTTAATAAAAGGCATATGCGGGGAGTTAATGGTTAACTACCAGCAAAACCGGATTTTTCTCTTTTGCCAAATCCTGATTCATTTAAGAAGGTGAAAAAATGCTGAATGAAATTTCTTACGAAGATATTCACTTACTGGAAAACTGCAGGCTTTGCCCCAGAGATTGCAGGGTTAACCGGATATCCGGCAAATCGGGATATTGCAAAGCCGGTGCTGGTTTTGAAATTGCCTCCATTGATCTTCATAAAGGCGAAGAGCCGGTAATCAGTGGGGAAACGGGTATTTGCAATGTGTTTTTCGGACATTGTAATCTACAGTGTGTATTTTGCCAGAATTACCAGATTTCAGGGAAAGAATGTAATGTCAGACTTCCCTTCAGAAGTCTGGATGACGTTATATTGTCTGTAAAAAAAATACTTGACTCTGGAGCCCGAAGTCTTGGGTTTGTATCGCCATCGCACATGGTATTGCAAGTAAAGGCAATTATAAGGGCACTTCGTATGGACGGATATTATCCGGTGATTGTTTATAATACAAGTGGATATGATTCCGTTGAAACGTTAAAATCTCTTGAAGGATGGGTGGATGTGTATCTTCCCGATTTTAAATATTCCGATAATTCATTATCGGCCTCATGGTCGGATGCTAAAGATTATAAGGATATTGCCATCAAAGCCATTAAGGAAATGTACCGTCAGAAAGGAAATGTCCTGCGTTTGAACGAATACGGAATCGCAGAAAACGGAATACTTGTTCGGCATCTTGTCTTGCCCGGCGCAGTTGAAAACAGCATTGGTGTTCTCAGGCTTCTGGCAGAAGAAATATCTTCCGGAATAAGTCTTTCACTCATGTCGCAGTACCACCCGATTGAAAAAGTTGCAGCCACGAAACTTCTGAACCGGAAGGTCACTTCCAGCGAATACATACAAGTTAAAGAAGAAGCTCAAAGACTGGGTTTTCAAAAAGGCTGGATACAGGATCATGAGAGTTCGGACCTTTATTTACCTGATTTTGAATCGGGTACTCCCTTTCAGTAATCCTTCTGAATTTTCAGCTTTATTCCATTTCGATCTGAAAATCTTTTCAATTGTTAACATGTCTGTGAAAAAAGTTCGTTATTTTTTCATTCATTCTTTGAATTAAAATGCTTAATGGTATATATTGCTGATTAATTAGATTAAGAATGCGTATTCTTTTCTATGTAAGGAGATGCTGAAAACCTTTAAAAGAGTAAGCCAGGGTTGCCGAAAACTGATTAGAGTAGGTATTTTTAAAAAATTACATTATGGGTTCAACAGTAATTTTTTCTGTAGCATTTTTTGTTTTAATGATTGCATCAGCCTGGGTTTTATTCACCAAAGCGGGAAAACCGGGTTGGGCTGCCATTGTGCCTATTTACAATATTATTGTTTGGCTCGAAATTATTGGCAAGCCATTATGGTGGTTAATTCTTTTAATTATTCCGGGAGTAAACTTTGTTTTCTCAATCTGGATGATTAATCTTACTTCAAAGAGTTTTGGAAAAGGTGTTGGATTCACGATTGGATTGATTTTGCTGGGGTTTATATTTTTGCCGGTCCTGGCTTTTGGGGATGCCAAATATTTGGGGCCTGCAGGGAAACCCGCCATGTAATGCTGAAAAGAAATATGAAAAGAAGCTGTCCCGGTTATAGGACAGCTTTTTTTTTGGAAATTTGTGTAATAATTTGAATTTGACGGAATCAATTTATGATCACTTTTTATTGCCCCACCCCTCCCCCAGGTTGGATGGCTATCCGAATCATCGGACATTAATTGTATACTTTTAATTCTTTTTTCGCGAACAGTATTTGTGAATAATAAGTCATTTAACCCGCATAATATATTAATCTGTATTAATGTTTGCAAAGCTCCGGAGGCTTCTCACATTTTGGGTGCAGAGGTTGGGGTGGGGCGAAAAGCATAATCCACAATCTCACATAATAACGAATTACAAATTCTAATCGCACAACGCGCTATCAAACAATATTATCTATACTCATTATAAAAAGCGTCTCCAACAAAAAAATCATGATTTTCCCTCATTCAAAATCAGGCTATTCTAAGTAACTTGCCATCAGAAATAAAATTTCTGAAAAACATAACTAAACCAAATTCAATGAATGTTGAAGCTTTTTATAAGATAAGTTATGGTTTGTACGCTGTATGTTCCAAATCCGGAACGAAGCTGAACGGCTATATTTCAAATACTGTTTTTCAGGTAACAGCGGAACCTGCGCAGTTCGCAATTTCATGCAGTAAAAACAATTTTTCGAGTACAATAATTGCGGATAGTAAGGCCTTCTCAATTTCTGTTTTAGAAAAAGATACAGGTCCCAATATAATAGGCACATTTGGGTATCGTTCGGGTAAAGACACCGATAAATTTAAGGACGTTAAATATATTACCGGAGAAACAGGAGCACCCATTTTGCTGGATAATACCCTTGCATGGTTTGAATGCAGACTTGTTAACAGTTTTGACATGGGATCGCATATTCTGTTCATCGGAGAACTGGTAAATTCAGAGCTTTGTTTTTCTGACAGGGATCCTCTGACCTACGCCTATTACCGGGAAATAAAAAAAGGAAAAGCACCAAAAAATGCTCCAACATACATTGATGAGAACAAGGAAAAAACGAATATCAAAGCAACACCATCTGTCAAATACTATTGTCCCGCATGCGGATATGTATATGATCCGGCGGTGGGAGATCCTGATACCGGAATAGCACCGGGAACGCCTTTTGAAAAAATTCCCGACAACTGGGTATGCCCCACCTGCGGAACAGAAAAAGCTGATTTTGTGAAGGTCGTATAAAACTGCAATAGTCTTGATTCAGAGACAAATTAATAAAAATAGAGTCATCTCTTAACCCGAAAAATGTAATAAATAAAAAAATACACAAAATTCAGGAACAAATACATAATACATTCAATTATTAAAACTATGGAAAAAAGTCTTAAAGGAACACGAACAGAGCAGAATCTGCTCAAAGCATTTGCAGGAGAATCACAGGCAAGGAATCGTTATGAGTTTGCCGCAAAAGTTGCAAAGGAAGAAGGATACGTGCAAATCAGTAATATCTTTCAGAAAACAGCAAACCAGGAAAAAGAGCATGCTACCCGATTTTTCAAATTTCTTGAAGGTGGAGATGTTGAAATAACAGCCAGTTACCCTGCAGGAAAAACAGGTACAACAGCTGAAAATCTTAAGGCTGCTGCAATGGGAGAAAACGAGGAGTGGACAAAACTTTATCCTGCTTTTGCCGAAACAGCTAAAGAAGAAGGATTTCCTGAAGTTGCTGTTGCATTTAAAATGATTGCAAAGGTGGAGGCAGAACATGAAAAAAGGTATCTTAAGCTGTTAAAGAACCTTTTGGAAGGAACCGTTTTTCAGAAAAAGGAAAAAGTACGTTGGGTTTGCAGCAATTGCGGATATGTTCACGAAGGTGAAAAAGCGCTTGAAAACTGCCCTGCATGTCAGCATCCAAAGGCCTATTTCGAACTTGAAGACGATAACTATTAGAGGTTTGTTTATACGAATTAGCTGTTTACCCTCGACTCTTCGTAACCCCGTAACCTCGTTAAAAAGGTTTCAGGGTTTCAGGGTTGACCGTCACTCGTCACTCGTCACTCGTTACCTCGTTAAAAAGGTTTCAGGGTTTCAGGGTTGAC
>CAYOLQ010000018.1:0-25302 GCA_964404825.1 uncultured Chitinophaga sp. | reverse complement strand
AGGGTTGACGTCACTCGTCACTCGTTACCTCGTTAAAAAGGTTTCAGGGTTTCAGTATCGACCGTCACCCGTCACTCGTCACTCGTTACCTCGTTTGGCTGGTATTTAACCGTCTGCAAACGCTTTGAATGATCTAAGTCCATTTTAAATGAATTCATCTTTTTGTACTTTTTCATCTTATGTCTTAAAATTCCTAACTTCGTAACGGAAAAGTCAGGCATATGAAGAAATGGATTGTTGCTTTGTTGATTCTGTCGGGTACAGGATTAAATATCTGGTCTCAGGAATTACTGGGCTTTGAGAGCATATCAGGAAATGACAGAAATGATTTTATTGCGGCTGAACCGAAAGCTCTGGAAGCCGCAAACTTCCTGCTTTCTACGGCTATTGACAGCCATAAAACTGAAAGGGATAAGTATCTTAAGTTTATGGTAATGTGGATGGAAGGCACTCCTGATTATGTTTTTTATATTGACTCCAATATTGGTACCTATACACATTCGAGTAATTCACTTATGGCGATTTATATGGCCGGAGTAACAAAACTTTGTCTGGAAAAAGTAGTTCCGGCTGGACAGCGAGAAGAACTCAAGTTTAAAGCTGTTGAATTATTTTTAGACTATTGTACGGATCCATCGAAAAATGTAAAGCCCTACAATCAGCTCGAAAAATTGCTCAAAGCAAGAGAAAAGGGACTTCTAAGAGAATATATTGAAGAATAAAATAAAAGAAATGACCTCCGTAAACAAAACAAATGAATATTCAGCCGGGATCCGCCGACTCCCTGAAGAAATCCTTCGGGAGTATGTGGAAAAACCTGACAATTTTCACGAAGATGCCGTTCTGGCTGCTATCTGGGAGCTTGGGAACCGCCGAAAGCTGAACGATGATGAAATCAGACTGGAGAAAGAATTATCCTTAAAACTAATTCCGGTAACTGTTGAACCCATGACGGGTATTTCTCAGGAATATAAAATAGCGGGGTCTGCCCTGCCATCTTTATATTCAGTTCGTGCAATACAACTGTTTTCTGTTCTGTTTTCAGTTATTGCCGGAGGAATTCTGATGGCGATAAATTTTAACAGAACTACTCAGAAATCGGAAGCCATTAAGGTGATACTTTTTTCAATTGTTTATACTATTGTTTCAGTATTGATTATTAATTCTTTAGGAACTCAGAGCCCAATCCTATCAGTTGTTATGAATTTTATAGGGGCTCTTCTAATCGAACAGTTCTTCTGGAAAAGGGTCTTCGGAAGTGAATTCCGGTACAACAAACAGCAAATATGGGGTGCAATGCTTGTTGCTATTATTCTTATTTCACCTCTGGCTTGGTATGCCTATAAATCAGGTGCATTTGCGGGATTGTAAAAAATACATGAAACAGGAAAAGAATTAAAAACAATTTAATAGCAGAAGAATATTGAGTTTTAAAATATTTCTACATTACAAAATTTTAAGCCCGAATCCTGAAAACCTGTATTAAACTATAAAACTATGCTGAGAAGAACTTTTGTTAAATCGGCAGGCCTGTTGGCTGGCTTTCTTAGTGTTCCAATTTTTAACCTTAAAGCAGAAAAACTCGTGAAAATAATTACATTCCGCCATGTTGTATACTTCTGGTTAAACAATCCTGAAGATGCTTCTGAAAAAAAAGAATTTCTTACTAATCTGAAAACCTTTATTGAAGACATGGATAATATCATGGACGCACATATCGGGATACCAGCCGAAACTCCCAGGGATGTGGTTGATAACACATATCAGTATTGTCTGAATCTGGGATTTGAAAACAAGAAGCAACATGATATTTACCAGGATCATGACTTGCATAAAAAGTTTATTGAAAAATCAGCCCATCTGTGGAAAAGGGTTGTGGTTTATGATTCTGTAAGCGTTTAGTTTACCTATCCGGCTTAAACTTTTAGGCTGAACCTAAGGACAAACTGGGGAACCCTTATAACTTACGACCTGATAAAACCGAGTATTTTCTCACTATACGGATTATCACGGGGAGCAGCGAAACCAAATAAGGATCCATCGGAATTAATCATATATTTTTGAAAATTCCATTTAACGGTGGAATTCTTAAAGCCATTCTGAGCTTTACCAGTAAGCCATTTATAAACAGGATGCTTATCGGATCCCCTGACTTTTACCTTGCTCATCATTGGAAAGCTAACACCATAGGTTAACTGACAAAAAGCCTTTATATCTTTTTCACTGCCGCTTTCCTGTTTTAAAAAATCGTTAGATGGAAAACCAAGTATTACAAAATCATTACCGCCAAATTCTCTGTAAAGTTTTTCAAGATCTTCATATTGGGGAGTAAACCCGCATTTAGAAGCTACATTCACAATAAGCACCTTTTTACCTTTAAGTGAAGAGAATTCAAAGATTTCACCATCAATAGTCTTTGATGCAAGATTATAAAATGATACTGGTTTTGAATCCCTGTCTTTTGTGTCCGGTTTCAGAAAATCGAGAAGAGTCATAAGGGTGATTTTTTATAAATTTAAACAAAACTTTAGATACCATTGCAAACAAAAATGCCATAGATATCATATCATTTAAATGAATCGTCAGATTATCTATGGCATTTCTCTTAAAACAAAAACTCAAAAAGCATTCATTTCAAAGGTATAACTGAGGAAATTTTCATTTGCATCTCCTGATACGCCTATGGATTTTAAGAGTGATTAATCCGTAACAAATGGCTTGTATTTGCTATAATTGGTAATAAGCAAAAACAAATTAAGTAACACAAGCAGTATCCCAATCCCCGGAGTACCAGCAATGAATAGTTCAAAAAGTAAAATATTCAATGCAATTGGCGCAAGAAGTACCAAAGCCAAAGCTCTCCGGAAGTTAACCAAAAGCATTATGCTAAGGAGAATTTCTATAACTTTTAAAAATGCAAAAAACCCTGTACTCACAAGCACTCCAATAAATGCAGCAGCTTCACCTTCCATAGGCGGTGTAGGTATGAAATTAAAAAAGAAGTTTAACCCAAAAACTAAAAATGGAAGAGCCAGCAAATAGGTTGCAATAATTTTTAAAATTTTCATTTTTTATACGTTTTTATGATAATTACTAATTCCAAAATCTGTATATATTATATGATTTTCGTTTTTTAAACATCTAAAATGTATTTTGGTTCAGTAGTTTTTAGTTTAAAAAATGTTAATTCTGCCAGGACTAGCATTAAATATTTTAATGTAAAAAATTGTTATTATGCAGATAATCTATATATTACAAAGAGCAAATTCTCCTGTTACAGGTTTGGAAAAGTAAGCACTGTTTAAACTAAAAAACACAAATATTTCAAAATTACTATTCTGACTACTCCCCCATTGTTTGCATCAAATCGCTGGCAAAACCAAGCAGGGCGGTGGAATACACGCTGAAAAATAAATTACCGAAGTAGAAATACGTTGAAGATGATTCAAATTTTCAGGGATGCATATAAAAAAAGTAGTAAAGTTTTTTTATTTCTTATATCAAATTGTACATTTGCACCGCAAACCAATACAAACCCCAATATGGATGAGGTTCCGTTATACCGTTTACACGATTTATTAACCCAGTCTTAGGGAGGAACTTCTTTTGCCGGAAATCCTCCTGAAGATACAAAGCTTAAGGAGGTTCTTATGATCACTTACTGGAAAAACCAAAACGGTCTGGTACAAATCCGTCAGTTTGAAAAAGACTGCTGGATGAATGTTGTAAATCCGACCCCTTCAGAGGTTTCCATGCTAATCAACAAATTTAAGGTTCCGGAAGAAATTGTAACTGACATACTCGACACAGATGAGCGTTCAAGGCTTGAAGTTGAAGGCAAATGGCTGCTTATAATTATACGTATTCCAATTCACGATCCCAGTAGCACATCGCAGCCATTCTATACTGTTCCTCTGGGAGTATTACTTTCCAGTAATTTCATGATGACACTTTGTGCACAGGAGAGCGATGTAATCAGGGAACTTACACGATATCCTTACAGCCAGAAGATTAACCTGAATGATAAGGATGATTTCATTATGCACCTGTTTTTACGATCAGCAACTTCATACCTCAAGAATCTGAAACAGATAAGTATAACTTCCAATCAGATTGAGAAAGATCTTAGCAAACTTGCAAAAAATGAAGTCCTGCATAAAGTTCTGGGAATGGAAAAATGTCTGGTATATTTCATTACCTCTCTCAAGTCAAATGAACTTCTGCTCGCTAAAATCAGGTCATCCCGTTATCCAATTCTGAACACAGTGGATGAGGATGATCTGGAAGATGTTATAATTGAAAATAAACAGGCGATAGAAATGGCCAATATTTACAGCGATATTCAAAAAAGTATGATGAATGCCTATTCTTCCATCATATCGAACAACCTGAACGTAATCATGAAGCGGCTTACTTCCATTACAATTGTAGTTGCAATTCCGACTTTGGTGGCAAGCTTTTTCGGAATGAACCTTTTGAATTCTCTGGAGGATAATTATTATGGATTTGGAATTGCGATTTTGATAGCTTCAGCCATAACCGTAGGAATTACTCTTCTTTTCAAGAAGCTCAACTGGTTTTAATTTATTCAGATTATCAAACTTATTCTTACATAAAGCGAAAAACTATAAAATCTTCCGAACCGTTTATTACAGTTTTTGTTTTTAGTTTTCCAGGATAAAGTCAATGTCATTTCATTTTTTCAAAATGCGGGTTTTAATACTATTTTTATCCAAATAATTTTTCATAATGATGAAAGCAGCAATTATTGAACAATACGGTGGACCTGAAGTAATTAGAATTGTTGAAATACCAAAACCGGTTCCTGGACCTGATGAAGTATTAATTAAAATCTTCGCTGCGTCGATAAACCCGGTAGACTGGAAAATCAGAAAAGGCAATCTCAAAATGATGCTTAACAAGAAGTTTCCGAAAATTCTGGGAATTGAATTTTCAGGTATTATTGAGGAAACTGGTGAAAATGTGAAAAATTTTCACAAAGGTCAGAGGGTTTTTGCCGGAAAGAGTTATGAAGGTGGGGGTTATGCTGAATTTGCACTTGCAGAATCATCAAGAACAATTTTAATCCCTGATAATATGAGTTTTGAAGAAGCTTCTACCATGGCTGTTGCCGGTATGACCGCGCTGCAGGGCTTACGGAATAAAGGCAGACTTAAGTCAGGGATGGATGTAATTGTTAATGGAGCCTCCGGCGGGGTTGGAACATATGCAGTTCAGATTGCAAAAGTACTAGGTGCAAAGGTAACTGCTGTTTGCAGTGCCAAAAAATTCGATTTGTTAAAATCTTTGGGAGCAGATGTTCTGATCGATTATAAAGAAGTTGATTTTACAAGACTTCCAAAAAAATACAATATTGTTTTTGACGCAGTTGGATACAGGACTTTCTGGCAAACCCGCAAAGTGTTAAAGAAAAAGGGCATTTATGTAAATATCAGCCCGTCGATCCCCCTTTATATAACCTCCCTGATTACACGCCTGAATCCGGGGAAAAAATCAAAGGGCTTTATGTTACACCCTGATATGAATGATTTGAAAGAGGTAATGCAAATGATAGCGGAAAAGAAGATTAAAGTTGTCATTGATAAGGTATTCCCACTGGATAAGATTGCTGAAGCACATGCCTACAGTGAAACAGAAAGAGCCAGGGGCAAAATCGTGATTTCGATAAATCAATAGATTTTTCTTTTAGGCCGAAATGAAAAATAGTAAGCTCATTCTTACTTAAAATCGGCTACATTTTAAAATAAAACAACACCAACTGTTCTGTTTTCGACTTTTTATCAATGGTTTTTAGTCTTTATCTTCTTAAATTCCAATTGTTTATAAAATTTTCATTTTTTTTTCAGAAAATTCATAAATCCGTGGCTTTTTTAAAAAGTAAAAAAATATATTTGCTGTGTGCTAATGAAGCAACAGCTAGAACCGAGAAAAGAATAATAACATTCATTAGATCATGAAATTATACAGTTTAAATACTAAACTTGATTTTGGAGATTTTAAGGGCCAGACCCTGAAAGACGTTTTTATGAAGGACCCTGAATATGTTGAAACATGCATTCTGGAAAATCCTGTTTTCTGCTTTACCGATAATATTATGGAAAAGCTTGAAGACATGCATGAAGAATTCGCATTCTCAGATGAGGCAGTTGAAAAACTGGCCGAAAAATATGAAATCTACGAAGAGGAGGAAAATCAGTTCGATGAGTCAGAAAATTTTAACGCTGAGGATATTAAAGGCCTTGGTATTGTTGATGACTCATTTGATGACGATTATGATGAACCAGGAACCTCCGGTGGATTTTACGACGACTCTGACGGATTCGGATATTAATGAACTAAAAAAGGCTGCGAAATCAGTCTTTTTTTCTTTCCATTCTGTTGTATTCTAAATATGATGTGAGTATATTCGTATTTCACTGAAAACCTAATATTTCAGATATATGAAAAACGAAAAAATCACCCTTATCATTTCGGTACTTGCCCTCCTGTTTCTTGTATCCTGCTCCAACTCTGAGAATGTAAATGCCTGTCTGGACGGATATACCTATCGTTTTTGGGGAGGATTATGGCATGGGATCATTGCTCCGGTTGATCTTGTTATTTCTCTTTTCAGGGATGATGTAACCGTATACGCTCAAAACAATAACGGTGGCTGGTATGCTTTTGGCTTTATTCTGGGAAGCGGCGGTTGGGGATTTCTGGGAAGTAAATCGGGAAGTAAATGGAAGAGAAACAGGGAATGCGACTAGATAGTTCTGAGTTAAAATCCGGAAACGTAATTCAGGTAAATACCTCTGTAGGCAGGTTTATAGTGCTGTTTATATTTCACTGAAGAATTCTGCTTTTATACAACATCCATCCCTTCTGTTATAAAGCAGCAGGTCCGTCGGATCAAACAACTAGATTTGCTTTGAGTTAAAAAATCCAAAGTCAAAATCTATTGTATGGAAAAGTACCGTATCAGTCCTGAAACCCTTATGATGTCGTATGGTTACAAACCCGAATTATCGGAGGGAGCCCTTAAATGTCCGATTTTTCAAACATCTACATTTGTTTTTAAAACAGCTGAAGAAGGGAAAGCATTTTTTGAAATCGCATACGGAAAGCGCGACAAAGGTCCCAAAGAGGAAATCGGTCTGATATACAGCCGACTGAACAATCCCGATCTTGAAATACTCGAGAATCGCTTATGTTTATGGGATGAGGCAGAGGAATGTGCCGTTTTTGAAAGCGGAATGTCAGCAATATCAACGGTAATGCTTGAGTTCCTCAGGCCCGGAGATTTGTTATTTTTCAGTTGTCCGGTTTATGGTGGAACAGACCATTTCATCAGGCACGTTTTGCCGAAATTTGGTATTCATGTATTTAGTTTTCCTGCCGGAAAGCCCAAGGATGAAATACTGAAAATCCTCGAAAAAACCGGAATGGCCGAAAAACTGGCAATGGTTTATATGGAAACTCCCGCCAATCCTACCAATGCACTGATAGATATAGCTGGATGCAAAGAAATTGCAGAGCAATATAGCACGGTATCCCGCAACATTCCCGTAGTAGTGGATAATACATACATGGGACCACTTTGGTCGCATCCGCTTAAGCATGGTGCAGACCTTGTTGTATATTCGGCTACCAAGTATATTGGCGGGCACAGCGATGTAATTGCAGGAGCTTGTCTGGGATCAAAAGAATTAATGACAAGGGTAAGGACACTCAGAACATTCCTTGGAAATATGGCCGCACCATGGACCGGATGGCTTCTGATGAGGAGTCTGGAAACATTAAAAGTGAGAATGGAAGCACAGGCGAACGGAGCCCGTGTTGTTGCCAATTTCCTTGTCAGTCACCCTAAGGTTGAAAAAGTGTATTACCTGGGATTCCTTACACCTGAAAATGATCCGTGGCAATATAGTGTTCTTCAAAAGCAATACAGCTCAAATGGAGCAATGATTGCGTTTGATATTCGCGGAGGGGAACAAGAAGCTTTTGAATTCCTGAACAAACTTAAACTCTTCAAACTGGCAGTTAGTCTGGGCAGCACCGAAAGTCTTTCGCAGCATCCTTCAACCATGACACATAGCGACATGTCGGTGGAAGACAAACTATCCATCGGAATTACTGATAAATTAATCCGTCTTTCGATCGGCATTGAAAACCCGGATGATCTCGTCTGGGCAATTTCAAATGCTCTGGAATAAATGATAGTCAGGTATCAGACTGTTGTCTTAAAATAGCTGATGAATGGATGTGAATTGAGATTTCTGAGTACTTCCGGTTATGAATTAAATTTCCTGAGAGCATTAATCATGGCAACCAGGTTTTTAACCGGAACATTAGCCTGAATGTTATGTACTGTATTAAAAACGAAACCACCGTTTTTACCTAGTATTTCGCATTGCTCCAGCACTTGTTTCTCAACATCCTCCGGACTTCCGAAGCCAAGCACCATTTGAGTATCAACTCCTCCGCCCCAGAAAGTTATCTGGTTGCCAAAACGCTCTTTCAAGACTTTTGAGTCCATATCGGTTGCATTAATCTGCACCGGATTCAGAATATCAAATCCCGCTTCAATAAAAACCGGAATCAGGGGAAGTACAGCACCACAGGAATGTTTAAAAGTTTTCCAGTTTGTGTTTTTGTGAATCCAGTCATTCATTTTCCTGTAATATGGAAGATAAAGCTCTGAAAAGATTTCAGGGGAGCAGAATTGGGAGTTTTGGGTTCCGAAATCGGTGCCACACATGAAAACAGCTTCAATTGAATTTCCAAATATTTTGTAAATAGTGTCAAGGTTTTTTAAAGCGATATCCGTTTGCTTATCGAATAGTTGTTGCATAAAATCCATCCGGGTAAGAGTGCTCATATACCAGTCGGTTATATCACGGATTCCTTTGGGATTTTTCATCCATGGGCCCGGTACAAGCGCGATATCACCCAATGCAGTTCCCCCGGGATTCAGGATTATTCCTTTGCTGCAGGTTTTCACCTCTTCAGCTTTCAATTTCCAATATGCTATTTCAGCTTCCGAAAAATAGCTGAACTCTTCAAGATTGTCTTCAAGCAGGGGATTATTTTCATCATAGGGCTGCTGCCTGCTGACTGAGTCGAAGAAATAGCCGGATTTTGGCATACGGGCTGATGCTGCCACACTTGTATCTCCCGCCGGATAAATCAGGAGATCTCCTTTGGCATCAACACTTGTATTAAATTCACCTGAAACAAGGACATCCTGTCCCCAGAAGGTTCTGAATTCCTTCCATCCCGTATTTTCGATACCAAACATATTGTTCCGGGGAGTTATTCCTTTAACATCACATCCCATAATCTCAGCCAGATCGTCATCTATAATACCCAGCATCTGATAGGGTTCATGAACTTTAACTGGTCTTTTTTCAAGACCATAATAATTTCTAAGTCCTTCAATAGCCAGCACATGAATGCCGGTAACAGGGGTTGCTCCGAAATCAACAGTAACTCCGGATGGGGAAATGTGATTCAGACTGGATTTTAACTTTTCTTTTGAATTCATTTTGCAATATATTGTTTATAAATCTATTCAGGAATTTCACGGCTCAGACAATGCAGGGTTCCAAGACCCCATACCAGGTCGATAGCAGAAATACCAATTACATCCTTTGTCGGAAAAAGTTCAGAGAATATTCCTAAAGCTTTGTAATCGTTTTTATCGTTAAACACCGGCACAAGGACACTATTTCCGGCAATCAGAAAATTCACATAGCTGGCAGGGAGTCGCAAATCCTCAAAATCGAGCCGGCCCGGCATTGGTATCGTTACAACACTTATTTTTCTGCCGTTCTGAAGGGTTTCAGAGGACAAACGCTCAAGATTTGCTTCAAGAATTTTATGGTTTTTATCGCGGGTGTTGTTTTCCCTGCATGCGAGCACCGTAGTATCATTTACAAAGCGGCAGATATCATCAACATGACCGTGCGTATCATCGCCCTGAATTCCTTCACCCAGCCAGATTACTTTACTGATTCCCAGGTATGATGCGAAAACTTCTTCATAATCAGACTTTGTAAAACCAGCGTTTCTTACCTGGATTTTCGGATCAAGAAGGCATTCTTCAGTGGTAATCAATGTTCCCTTTCCATTTGAATCGATTGCACCACCTTCGAGCACTACCTGCCTCCCTTTGTGCATAACTTTTTCAAGGGGGATATTCAATTCCGAAGCAATAAACTGAGGGTTAGTAAGATCCTTTCTGTAATTGCTGTATTTCGCCCAGCCATTGAATCCAAAATTCAGGGCTTTACGAGAGCCATCCGGATTCTTTACAATTACAGGTCCGGAATCCCTCATCCACCCACGGTTTGTATCCTTAATCAAAAACCTGACCTTACTCAGATCCACGTGAGCCTGTTCAAGCATTATCGTTACCTTTTGCTGATGTTCAGGCGATTTCACAAGCAATAAAATGTCTTCATAATGTGAAACTTTCCTGATAATCTCGACAAATGCCCACTTTACTGCATGAAATTTACCCGGCCAGTCCCGACCTTCATAGGGAAAGGCAAGCAGGGTATATTGGTGTTTTTCCCATTCGGCAGGGAGGCGGTTGTGTTTTGAATTCATTTCAACCCTCCTCTCCCCATCTTTTGACAATATCTTCGTAGGCATCAATTCTGCGGTCGCGGAAGAATGGCCAGTTACGGCGTACCGTTTCAATGTGGGCTTTATCTACTTCTGCCATAATAATTTCTTCTTTATCGTGGGATCCGCTGGCAAGAATTTCTCCCTGAGGTCCGCAGATAAATGAAGCACCCCAGAATTCTATTCCTGCCCCACCGGGTAATGGTTTTTCGAGGCCTACCCTGTTGCAGGCTGCAACATAAATTCCGTTTGCAACAGCATGACCTCTTTGAACTGTTAACCAGGCGTCATACTGAACTTTGCCGTATCGTTGCTTTTCATCCGGGTGCCAGCCTATTGCAGTAGGATAGAAAAGAACCTCTGCACCCTGCATGGCAGTCAGTCTGGCTCCTTCAGGGTACCATTGATCCCAGCAAATAAGTGTGCCAAGACGTCCCACTGAGGTTTCAAACGCCTTGAAGCCCAGATCTCCCGGGGTAAAATAATATTTTTCGTAAAAAGCCGGGTCATCGGGTATGTGCATTTTCCGGTACAATCCTGACTCAGTTCCATCGGAATTTATTATGTACGCCGAATTGTGGTATAAACCGGCTGTACGCTTCTCAAAAAACGGTACGATTATTACAACTTTAAGTTCAAGGGCCAGAGCACTGAATTCCTTAAATGACAATCCATGCAAAGGTTCAGCAAGATCAAAATTTATGCTGTTCTCGCTCTGGCAAAAATAAAACGAACTGTAAAGTTCCGGAAGGCAGATAACCGAAGCACCTGATTTTGCAGCCTTTTTAACCCATTCCTTGCACTTCTTCAGGTTAAGAGCCGGTGAGGCGTTTAACTCCAGTTGAGTAAGTGCAATTGTGTATTTTGAATTTTCCATATGGATTGAAGTAGAATACAAAAGTAGATTTTTTCTTCAATCGGGATACAATGGCGTCTGGCTAAAATGCATATTTTCATGTGAAATGAGGAAAAGATTAAGCGCGAGGGCTCGAAGGATGCGCTAATTAAGGAGGAAGATAACGTTTTAACGGGCAAATAAATCTTTGCATTTTCCTTTGCGACTTGGCGCCCTTGCGCTTAATGGTGGGAAAGGTTAAGCGCAAAGGCGCGAGGATGCGTAGGATGCGCTACCATAAAATCGCTCGCTTTTAATTTCACAGGAAAACAGTGATTATAAAACATGATATTTTCTAAAGAGTTTTAGTATTTTGCAGTGCCAAAAAACAACCTAAAAACCTTTATCAAAGTGAAAAAAATATTTATTTTGTGCATTTCTCTGGTATTTCTTGCCGGATCGTGCAATACAACGGAAAAATCAGATATTATGAAAAACCCTCTTTTACAAGAGTTTATTACTCCTTTTGGAGTTCCTCCTTTCAATGAAATTGTTATTTCGGATTACGCTCCGGCGATCCGGGAAGCATTAAAGGTTCATAATGATGAAATTGAGAATATACTAAGTAGTAAGAAAACTCCTGATTTCGAAAATACTATTTTAGCCTATGAGAAAAGCGGAGCCCTCCTCTCAAAAGTTAACAGCGTATTTGATAACCTGAACAGCTCACTTACAAGCGAGGAAATGCAGAATATTGCTGAAGAACTTTCACCTGAATTATCTGCACATTTCGATGCAATACGCATGAATGAAAAACTTTTCGCAAGGATTAAAGAAGTATATGCAAACAGAGAAAAATTAAATCTGGGTGATGAGGACTCCATGCTGCTTGCGGATACCTATATTTATTTTGTAAGAGGTGGAGCAAACTTATCTCCGGAAAATAAAGAAAAACTCAAGGAAATTAATGAGGAACTATCGATTAGTAATCTCAAATTCGGACAGAATGTACTTTCTGAAATAAACAATTTCCGACTGGTTATTG
Organism: uncultured Chitinophaga sp.; assembly: GCA_964404825.1. Lineage (GTDB taxonomy): Bacteria > Bacteroidota > Bacteroidia > Bacteroidales > JACJXF01. Next base: position 12,790 of record CAYOLQ010000018.1, on the reverse strand, counting down.
AAGAGAAATCTGACCTTGCCGGACTCCCCGAAAGCATTATTCTGGGAGCAGCAGAAACTGCCAATGAAGAAGGTTTAAATGGAAAGTGGGTATTTACAGTTCAAAAGCCCAGTCTAATCCCCTTTCTTACTTACGCCGACAAAAGAGAATTAAGGGAAAAACTTTTTAAAGGATACATCAATCTTGGAACTAATGAAAACGAATTTGATAACAAAGAACTGATTAAAAGTATTGTGAACCTCAGGGTCGAAAAGGCCAATTTGTTAGGATACCCATCGCATGCAGATTTTATTCTTGAACGTAATATGGCTAAAACACCCGGGAAAGTGCTTGATTTTCTTAATGAAATATGGGCCAAAGCACTCCCTGTTGCCACGCTTGAGGCACAAGGCTTGCAGGAACTGATAAAAAAAGAAGGCAAAAGCTTTAAGTTGGAAGCATGGGACTGGTGGTATTATTCAGAAAAACTCAGGAAAGTGAAATATGATATTGATGAAGAAGAAATGCGTCCCTATTTTGCGCTGGAGAATGTAAGAAACGGGGCATTTGATGTTGCCGGTAAACTTTGGGGAATTACTTTTACCGAAAGAACTGATATCCCTGTTTATCAGGAAGATGTTCAGGTTTTTGAAGTAAAAGATGGTGATGGTTCGCATTTGGGGATATTGTATATGGATTTCTTTCCAAGAGCCAGCAAACGTTCAGGTGCGTGGATGAGTGAATTCCGTTCACAGGAAATCAGGGATGGCAAAGATATTCGTCCGGTTGTAACCACCAATTTTAATTTTACTAAACCTTCCGGTGATCAGCCTGCTTTGCTGACTTATGAAGAAGTTGAAACATTGTTTCACGAATTCGGACATGCACTTCAGGGTCTGCTGACACGGTGTACCTATTCCAGTCTTTCCGGTACATCTGTAAGAAGAGATTTCGTTGAACTCTGTTCACAGGTAATGGAAAACTGGGCTTCAGAACCCGAGGTTCTTAAATCGTTTGCAAGGCATAATAAAACCGGTGAGGCCATCCCGCAAGAACTTCTGCGTAAAATGGATGAGAGCAAGTATTTTAATCAGGGATTTGTAACAGTTGAATATATTTCAGCTGCCTTCCTTGATTTGGATTATCATATACTCACTTCACCTGCTGATTTTGATGTGGATACTTTTGAAAATAAATCAATGACCAGAATTGGCCTGATTCCTGAAATTGTCGTACGTTACAGAAGTACCTATTTCAATCATATTTTTTCAGGAGGATATTCGTCAGGGTATTATGCATACTTATGGGCAGAAGTTCTTGATTCGGATGCGTTTGAAGCATTCGTTGAAACAGGTAACATTTTCGACAGGGAAACAGCTATGGCTTTCAGGAAAAACATCCTGGAAAAAGGTGGTACCGGCGATCCCATGAAATTATATGTATACTTCCGTGGAAAAGAACCCGGAATCGAACCTCTGTTAAAAAAGAGAGGACTTCTTTAGATCTTCTCAGCCTTTTTTAATGCAGAATAAGCATTAATAACCTTACCTGTTTTACTAAGCCTGCCAAACCTGACTAATTCATCGGGTTTGCCAGGCTTTTGTACTTTTTGCTTTTTATATGACACACCTGAACTCAGCAATACTTTTTTCAATTCCATTGCGGTTAGTTCGGGATAATAAGATAATACAAGGGCAGCAACACCTGTAACCACCGGAGCTGCCATGCTGGTTCCGCTTGAATACTTATATGACTGTCCGGGAATGGTGCTGTAAATATCAACTCCGGGAGCAAAAATATCTACAGTCTTTTTTCCATAATTGGTAAAACCAGCAGCTATTTCCTTTTCGTCTTTCCAGTTTATTGCACCTACTTCAATCCAGGTTTTACACTCACCACTTTCATCAAGATACTTTTTTACAGGAAATGAAGAGCTTTCATCACTATTTTTCGAATCGTTTCCGGCAGCGTGAATAACGAGAACACCGTGTTCATCAGCATAGCGGAAGGCCTGATCCACGTATTCCTTGTAAGGCGAATAGTCCTTGCCAAAACTCATATTGATAATCTGCGCACCGTTATCTACAGCATAAAAAACTGCATTGGCGACATCTTTATCGCGCTCATCGCCCGAAGGAACAACGCGGAGAACCATTAACTCAACATTATCAGCAATCCCTTTTATACCTAGTCCGTTATTTCGGTTTGCACAAACGATTCCTGACACATGTGTACCGTGTGTGGCTTCGGGCCCTTCCACAAGATTATTGCCATAATTCCTGACGGTTAAATCGGTATAATTGTCTCCAACAATTCCTCTGGGATCGAAATCAGGATTTAGTTTATACTTAATTGTCTGCTCGAAAATATTAATCCCTTCGTCAAGCTTGGCAATGTCAAGGTTCTGTGCTCTGACTTTCTGAATAAACCATGCAGCCTCATCAACACTATCGATGCCTGATTCGAATGAAACTAACTGACTGGTTTCAAGTGTTTCTGTTTTTAAATATGATTTCAGGAGGTTCTCAGAATTAATTATCCTGTTACGCAGGTTAGCAATATTCTGCAATATCTCCTGATTCTCAGTCATTTGTTTTTCATAATCTGTCTTAAGGCGAATATAGTAATCGTAATCTTCAAGGTCTTTGTTAATAAGCAATTCGCCTTCCTTCAACTCGTATTTTTTACTAAAAATAGCATACTGACGCGTTAATTCCCAGGTATCATTTTGCACAAAACTACTATCGGCACCTCCGATAAAATTCCAGCCATGAATATCATCGATATAGGAATTTTTATCATCATCAATACCATTAGCAGGTATTTCATCTGTATTTGTCCAGATTGATTCTTTAAGATCTTCGTGATCTATCTCGACCCCCGAATCAATTATCGCTACAACAACCTTCGACGACTTTTTATTCTTAAGAAGTTCAGCATAGGCACGCTCGGTACTTACACCGATAACTCCGTTATGCTGGCGATCCATATTAAACCAGTTGTCGGGAGCTTTTTTAATGGTATCAGGTAAGATCAACAAATCCGGGCTATAGCCAGCTGATACTGTTAATACCGAAAAAACAATCAGAGCACTTATGCCAATTTTTTTCATTTGTAAAAAGATTTATTTTCAATTGCGCAATGAGATATATATACAAAACATTTACATCTCAGAATAGTTTATTTCTGTTTGCAATTATTGCTTATTCCGAAACTCCAAATGAATAAATGCTTATATGTTCATATATTTTTCCCGGTTCCAGAAGTGTAGACGGAAATTTAGTCTGGTTAGGGGAATCGGGGAAAAATTGTGGCTCCAAAGCAAGTGCATTCCTGAAATTATATGGTTTGCCTGCTTTTCCCGTAACCGTGCCATTCATAAAATTTCCGCTATAAAACTGTAAACCCGGCTGATTGGTAGACAATTCCATAAAGCGACCTGAAACGGAATCGCTCAGAACTGCTGCTGTTTGAGTCATTCCGGTATAATTACTTAATACCCAATTGTGATCATAGCCATTTCCGAATACAATCTGCTGATTTTCCTTTTGATCGATTCCCTGTCCTATTACTAAAGGGTTTCTCAAATCAAATGGAGTAGAGGAAACAGGAAGTAATTCGCCGGTTGGGATCAGTGCTGAATCAACAGGAGTAATATTATCAGCAAGAATCTGAATCTTATGGCCTGTAATGGGGCCGGATCCTTCTCCACCCAGATTAAAATATGCATGATTGGTAAGATTGATATAGGTATTTTTATCGGATGTAGCTGTAATTTTCAATTCCAGCCTGTTCTCAGCAGTGAGGGTATAAACTGCAGTAACTTTTATATTTCCTGGGAATCCGGCTTCCATATCAGGTGCATCATAAGTCATTGTAACTTTATTGCCATCCTGACTGGCTGTCCATATCTTTTTTGAGATTGCATTTTTTCCGGAATGAAGCGTGTTTATTCCGTTATCGTTTAGTTCGAGCTGGTAGGTTTTTCCATCAACCGTAAACGTACCTTTTCCGATCCTGTTTGCGAAAGGGCCCACAATACAACCCAGATTCATGTTATCGGTGAGATAGCCATCAATATTTTTGTAGCCTAAGGTAATATCTGCGTAGTTTCCAAATTTATCGGGGGTAATAACAGAAACAATGCTTGCACCATAATTCGTAAGCTGCACAGCAATACCTCCCGGATTTTGAAGGGTAAACAATTCTGTCTTCCGGTTATCAATGAGCGTGTCGAAATTATCTGCTGAAACAAAAAGTGATTCAGGAGGAGAGACTTTTTCACTTGTTGTTGGTTTACAGGAAGTGATCCCTGAAAGAACTACTAAACCTAAAGCTAAAATGGAAATCAGTTTCATAATACAGTTTTTAATTTTATTGCTTAAAACTAAAGAAAAGCAATGAGAAATAGTAACCCAAAAGATAATTTTTTCCTTTCAGTAGAATTTTGCTCAAACCAAAACCTCTGAAATCCGGGATAACGGTCAGAAAACTTTTTGATATTGTCATTCGGAAAAGCAGAACGATTTTTAAATTTCATGGATAGTAATTAAAATGCCATACCTTATTATATTTGTTAATCTTTTTAAAACCCACGGCATGTTAAATATTTGGTTTCACGCAAAGTTGCAAGGATCGTAAAAACCGTAAAGTATTGATTTTAAATACATTATACGCTCCATAGAATAATAATCAAATAGTTGATAATAAGTAAACTAATAAAGTTAAACGAAGAGTTATAAAACAATAGAAAAAGTTTAATCCCGGTTAAACCTTTTTTACAATCTGTTGTCAAAGAACTGAATTAATTTTACAGAAGATGAAAAACCGATTACGTTTTATAGCGGCAGTAATAACCGGAATAGCTTTTACTACCATAATTTCATTTGCACAAGGCCAGCCGCAATTAACTGAACGCCAGCAAATCCGGGCAAATCTTACTCCTGAACAAAAAGCACTTCTGGAAGCAAATCATTCATCAATTGTTGAAACACGAAAGGCATTTAAGGCAAGTCTTACTCAGGAGCAACGCGATATGCTTTCAAACAATTCACTCTCCGTTGAGCAAAAGAGAGCCAACCTGAGAGCATCTCTGAGTGACGGGCAAAAGCAGATTCTGACTGAAAACAGGCAAATGCGTCTAAAGCAAAAGCATAATTTTCAACGATCTATGAGTCTTCAGCAAAAACAGATGATGAAAAAAGCATATTATAACCGTATGGGTAAGTTTGACGGGCGGCCGGGCCTTAAGAGACTCCCGCGGCACTGGAGAAGATAATTGGATCAAACTTTACTATAAAACTAACCTGTACCTTACTTCTAAATAATGAAAAAAGTCCATATACTCTTATTCACCCTTTCCCTCCTAATTGGGAACAAGACATTTTCCCAGGAGCAGGAAAGTAAGCTTGATTCGGTTTTGGATGTGATCCTGTTCGAGGAAGAGGATCTTCTCAATTTGCTATATGACGATATTAATTATCAGTTCCTGTATACCCGTTTAAATTATAACAGTAAAAGTCTGTATGCAGGGCGCAGTATCGGAACTGACCAATTCGATATGTCGGCTCAGGTTCATTATTTTCATTCATCAGGGTTTAATATAGGACTTGCAGGTGTAGCTTATAGCAAATTTCAACCAAAATATAATACTACCATTTTATCCGGGGGATATTTTCATAAGTTCAAAAAGACGGAGGCGTTTTCAGTGCGGGCTTCATATTCACGATATTTCTTCGAAGATGTAGATTCCCTTGAGGCCAGTTCGTTTAATTCCAGTTTAAATTTAGGGACCTCATTCACCAAAAAACACTTCGGAACCTCTGCAAACCTGACCTTTCTTATCGGAGACGACAACACCACACAGATTGACTTATCCGCCTGGGGAAATTTTAATCTTTATAAGTTTGGTCTCGGTAATAAAATAAGCTTCGAGCCGGAGCTATCCGTATATTTTGGTAATCAAACCGTCATTTACGGTCAATTTGGCGTGGATCTGGCCAACCGATGGTATTATCTGCTAAACCGCGAGTCGGAAATTTTTGGTTTGATGAATACCGAAATCGTTTTTCCACTGACCCTGTCCTTAAAATCCTTTGATCTGGAAGCCGGTTATTATCTTGATTTACCAAGGGCACTGGGCCTTGAGCCGAAAATGGATCCGGTATCGTGGTTTGGAATTAGTGTAGCGTATATGTTTGATTTGGGTAGGTGATGGGGGGATGGGGTAACGAGGTGACGGGGTAACGAGGTAACGGGGTGACTGGGTGACGGGGTAACGGGGGTCACTTGTCACTTGTCACTTGTTACTTGTTACTTGTCACCTGTCACTTGTCACGATTCACCTGTCACGAGTCACACGTAGTCAATGCCCAAATAACGTTGACCTTTTTTTCCAAAACCAAATCATAATTGGGAATTATTAGTATTTTTAGCCCATTATTATCCAATTATGATTATTCAGGTTTTTCAGCACGTCTCATTTGAGGGACCAGCCTATATTGAAGAAATTGCAGAAACCAATTCTCACGATCTGCATATTTGCAGGATCGGCGAGGGTGAAACACCCGTCCCTCCTACTGATTACGATATGCTTATCGTTATGGGAGGACCAATGAATATATATGAAGAGTCAAATTTCCCATGGCTTGTAAATGAAAAGAAAGCCATTGAACAGGCAATAAAAAGTGATAAACTGATCTTCGGTTTTTGTCTGGGCGCCCAGCTCATTGCGGATGTACTGGGTGCCAGAGTTTATAAAAACAAGCATAAAGAAATTGGCTGGTATCCGGTAAGCAGGATTGAACCGGGTGTCGGAAATCCCGAACTTCAATTTCTACCCGACATTGCCACTACTTTTCACTGGCACGGAGAAACCTTCGATATTCCCAAAAATGCTGTAAGGCTTTATAAATCTGATGCCACCGAAAATCAGGCATTTCTCTATGAATCTAATGTTCTGGCCATGCAGTTTCATCTGGAAATGTTTTTACCCTCCATTGAAGACCTGTTGCACTTCTGTAAGTCCGACCTCAATACAGAAAAATATGTGATGTCACCGGATCAGATTCTCCGGGACTATAAGAAATATGAAGCTTCCAATAAAAAGATTCTCCGGAATCTGTTTAGTTATTTCGTAAAAGAGATGGATCTTTAATCCGTTGAAATAATCCATGAAAAATAACCCTCAATCGCTTCAAACAGAATTTGAAAAGCTCTTCAGGGATTATTTTACTCCTCTGGTCTGGTATGCAATGAAATATGTAAAAGATCAGGATACCTCCCGCGAAATAGTTCATACCGTTTTTGTAAGTTTATGGGAAAAAATCGGTAGTGTAGATTTCAGTAAATCTGTCAAACCCTATTTATACACATCTGTTTACAACCGATCCATGAATTATATCCGGGACCACAGGAAATTTACAGATGAGGAAAAAATTGATCCCACTGAATTTGTCCATGAAAGCAATTCTTTGGAATCACTCGAAACGGAAGCGCGCATTTATTCTGCCATTGAGTCACTTCCGGATAAAACCCGGGAGATTTTTGAATTAAGCCGGTTTCAAAATAAAAAATACAAGGAGATTGCAGAATCACTAAACATTTCAGTTAAAACGGTTGAGGCAAGAATGTCTGAGGCTCTGAAAATTCTCCGGGTAAAACTTAGTGACATAATTAATATCCTCATTATCTTAATGGTAGACTTTTTTAAAATGAATTAATCAAAATGCGCAGGGTAAAAGGTTTCTGATGTGTGTATATAGTGTAGGTTTAAAATGATGAAAGAAAGTAACAATAATAAAACTCCCCTTGACCTGATAAGCAGGTTTCTTTCAGGCGAAGCCAGTCTTCAGGATTCGGATAAACTGAATTCCTGGCTTGCTGAATCCCCTGATAATGAAATGCTCTTTGAGGAATACCGCAAGGTTTGGGAAACAACCGGTATAATTTCCGGAAAACCTTCTTTCGATCTCGAAAACGAATGGGATCATTTTAAAACGCTCGTTGATCCCCCGAAAAAAATAAATGCATTTTCAGATTTCCTTGCCGGACCTAAATTTTTCGGTTCATTTTACCGGATGGCTGCTGTAATTACTATAGCCGCAGTTTTTGGTTACAGCATGTTTTACTTTAGTAAATTGTCATCAACCCTTACAATTACAGCACAAACAGGAATTGAAAAAGTTAATTTGCCCGATGGATCTGTAATCACTTTAAATCAGGGAGCCGAAATAACATATTCAAAGAAGTTTTCAGCAAAAAACCGGCTGGTAACGTTTTCAGGTGAAGGATATTTTGAGATCCAAAAAGACAGCGCTCATCCGTTTATCATCAGAAGCAATAACCTTAGTATCAGGGTAATCGGGACATCCTTTACAGTTAAAGCAAATGCCGGTTCACAGGAAATTGAAATCGTGGTTACTACCGGAAAGGTTGCTGTTTACGAGGGATCTGACCGCAAAAATGAAAAGAGCCTTTTGGCAGGTGAAAGAGCAGTGTTCAACAAGGAATTGAGACAAATCCGTATTAACGAAAATACTAACCCTAACTTCCTTGCCTGGCAAACCGGGAAAATGGTTTTCGATGACAGTCCGATTACTGAAGTTCTTGATGTTCTTTCATCGGTTTACCACAAAAAATTTATTGTTGGTTCAGAAGCCATCAAAAATTGCAGGGTAAATGTAAGTTTTGAAAATCAGGATCTTAACACGGTATTGAAAGTTCTTGAGGCAACGCTTGATATTACATTTGAGCTTAATGAAGATGCAATAAGAATTGAAGGACCCGGTTGCTAAGCCGGATTATCCCATGGGAAAAAACATAAGGATAAAAATAGTATTCAGCCTGATGATCCTGTTCCTTCATGGGATTACCACCGCTCAGGAAATCACCGTTCAAAAAAAGATAAGTCTTAATCAGCAGAATGTAACTCTGCCGGAGGTTCTGGATGAAATTAGCCGGATGAGCGGAGCAAGCTTCTCCTATAATCCCGATAAAATTGATGCAGGTTCTAAACTAAGCTTCCGTATTGATAATCAGAGCCTGCATGAAATACTTTTGATCGTGCTATCGCCCATGAATCTTGAATATCTGATAATTGAAGATAAAATTGTAATCAAAAAGTCAAAAGGAAAACCTGACTCTCCGAAAGCTGAGCCCCAAATAAAAAATTGCATACTTAGTGGTTATCTGAAAGATCTTTTAAGCGGAGAAATGCTGATTGGTGCAAGTATTTCCATTCCCGGTACATCAACAGGTACAACGAGCAACGAATACGGATTTTATTCTTTACGTTTACCCGAAGCTCATTACGAAATAGCATATTCTTTTATCGGATACAAAAGTTCCACAAAACAGATTGCTCTTTTAACCGATTCGAGAATAAGCGTTGAGCTTGCACCCTTAGCGAAAGAAATTGAAGAAGTAAAGATTATTTATGCAGAGGAATCCCGCATTATTGAAAGTACCCAGACATCTCAATCGAATATCCGTGCCGGCACAATCAATGAAATGCCTGCATTTTTTGGGGAAACGGATGTAATTAAATCCCTGCAGACACTGCCCGGCATAAAATTTTACGGCGACGGTTCCACACTTTTTTATGTAAGGGGAGGTAACCGTGATCAGAACCTGATTTTGGTAGATGAAGCTGTGCTATACAACCCTTCTCATTTGTTGGGATTATTTTCGTCATTCAGTCCCGGTGCCATTAACAGCATAAAGATTTATAAGGGCGACATGCCTGCAGAATACGGCGGACGGCTTTCTTCGCTGATAGATATTAAAACCCGGGAAGGGAATCTTAAAAAATTCAGATTCAGCGGAAACACAGGTTTATTTGCAACAAGTCTGGTTGCCGAAGGTCCGTTTGCAAAAGATAAAAGTTCATATTTTGTTTCAGCCCGACGATCACAGCTAAAATGGATATTCCGGAAGAGTTCACCAAGTATTCAGGACTTGTATTTTTCAGATCTGAATATCAAATTAAATTTCCGTCTGAACGAGAACAACCGGATTTTCTTTTCTACCTATGGCGGTAAAGATAAATACCTGAATGGCGGAGGTGGCAACTCATCCGGTATTCAATGGGAGAATGTTGCATCGACCCTTCGATGGAATCATTTGTTCAACGAACGACTTTTTTCAAATCTGAGCTTTACCGGGAGTCGTTATGATTATGACTTTATTACTTCTGCTCAGAGAAGTGAAATGTGGAATAGCCATATTTCAAATTTCACCCTAAAATCGGACTTTACGTGGTATGCAAACACCGAAAACACAATAAAATTCGGATTGGTACTCGGTCAGCATTACTTTAACCCCGGAAATTTTGAATCAGGGGTAAACCAAAATACTGGTGTAGCTAAGGTTCCTCCCAGAAATACAAAAGAACAGGCTTTATATTTCAGTAATGAGCAGGATGTAAATGAGAGGATTTCACTCAGGTATGGACTCAGACTATCCGGCTGGAGCAATGTTGGTGAAGCGTATGAAGTTACTTACAATGATAACCATATGCCGGTTGATACAAGTTTTTATCCTCAGGGAAAAAAGTACAAGCAATATTTCATTCCTGAACCCAGGATTTCAGTAAGAATAATGCTTACACCTGAGTCAAGCATAAAAGCTGCCTATTCACGAACAAGTCAGTTCGTTAATCTGCTCAGTAACTCTATCAGTCCGTTTACATCCATAGAAATCTGGCTTCCGGCATCCCTGAATATCAAACCACAGCTTGCTAATCAGATTGTTTTAGGATACCATCTGAATTTCGCGAAAAACAATTATTCATTTTCTGTAGAGGGATTTTTCAGGAAAATGAAAAATCAGATTGAATATGCAGACCATGCAAAAATGCTTTTCAACCCATTTATTGAAGGCGAATTGCGTTATGGAACCTCACGCTCTTCAGGAATTGAACTGATGCTCTCAAAAACTTCAGGGAGACTTTCGGGTTGGATGGCTTACACCCTTTCCTCCACAAAAATGATATTCCCCGAAATCAACAGCGGTCTTGAATTTCCTGCAAGTCACGACCGTCCGCACGACCTAAGCATTGTTGCCAACTACGATCTCAAACCCCGCTGGCAGGTTTCCGCCGGCTGGATTCTGATGTCGGGAGGGACATTTACTTCACCAACAGGATTTTACACATACAATAATTACCAGTTACCGATTTATACAAGCCGCAACAATACCCGTCTTCCGGTTTATCACCGATTAGACCTGGCAACGGAGCTTCAATTAAACAAAGAGGGATCCAGGAGTGAGCATAAACTTAAGTTTTCTCTGTTTAATGCATATGGTCGTAAAAACCCGATCGCTGTTAACTTCAACAAGACTTTGGATGAAAACAATACCATTCTGGTACCCTCAAACCACGGAGTTATGCCGGAACTTGTAAATACTATGACCTGGTTGTTCAGCGTTGTGCCGTCAGTTTCATATAGTTTTAGTTTTTGATAATGAGAATAGCAATATTAATATCTCTTCTGGCTTCAGTGCTTTTCGCATGCGAAGAAACTATTGACCGCAGGTTTTTCAACGATCCCCCTGCAAAACCAGTTGTAGAGGGAATGATCACAAACCAGCCGGGAGAAAGTTATGTTAAATTGAGCATGACGGTTCGCTCTCCGAATGATGTGCCGGAAAAGATATCGGGTGCATTTGTTTCTGTTACTGATGGTGAAAACATTGTGGTATTCGATGAAGATCCCTGGGAAAAAGGATTGTACCTGCCCGAAAATACGATTCGTGCTGTTGTGGGTAAAATTTACGGAATACATATTCAATTCGGGGAATATTCTGACAGTGCCTACACTTACCTCATAGCCGTTACACCCGCAGGAGATTTTAAAACATACCCTGATCCCTCTAAAACAGATTATTATTTTTTAGCGGGATCGGAAAACGATGATCCATCCATGATCAGGTATCAGATTGATCCCCCGGGATGCACCGGCGATACCTCCTGTCGCTATGTACTGTATGAATATAAACTCAGCAGTTTTGATGTGCCACAAATTTTCAGTCCCACGAAGGAAACCATTTCTTTTCCTTTGGGAAGCCGGGTAATCAGGAAAAAATATTCCCTTAACCCCGGATACGAATCGTATATCAGAGCCATGCTTTCGGAAACGGAATGGCGCGGAGGGCTTTTTGATGTGCAGCCCGGAAATGCCAATGGAAACTTCGGAATGTCAACACTGGGTTACTTTTCAGGATGCTCTCTACTCATTGATACTCTTTATATTGAATAATTTTTTTGATTTTTCATAGGGTAAAATAATTGTTATGTGTGATAGTTATGAGTTTGAAAATTAACAAACCAAACCATAACAATAATAATCACTAAAAACAAAAGTCATGAAAAATCAAAAATCACTTCTCGCAGCAATCGCATTTGGTTTTGCGGTTATTTTCACTTCCTGTACTAAAGACGATGTTGTTCCGGGTACAAAAGACGATATTCTTCCGGCACGATTTGCAGTATCTGTTCCCGGTTCCATTTCTGAATCATCTATGAGCAAAAAAGCATATTCAGGTGATGATACACTCAGGGGATCGGATATTTACCAGCACCTGGGAACATTTATTGCCGTAGGAGATGGTGCCGGCCAGATAGTTGAAGGTATTATTAATGGGATCCGTTATTATCATATCAACAAACCTTTGTCGCTTACCTATGAATCGGATGATGACGGAAGAACCAAAAATCTGATTGTTTTTAAAGAAGCAAATTTCGAGGATGTAACTTGGGATTTCCAAATGAACATCAGCGATGCGGAATCGGAAGGAAATGAAGACGGTG
>CAYOLQ010000017.1:44771-49505 GCA_964404825.1 uncultured Chitinophaga sp. | reverse complement strand
TGAATTGCCATCATTAAGAGTAGATAATTGTTAAACCAGCTAAATCTATTTTTATGAAAAACGGCATTAATAAAGTTACTCTCGTGGGTAATGTTGGTGAAGCGCCCCGTTTCAACCAACTGGAAAACAGGATGGTTGCACACTTTCCCCTGGCAACCAGCGAAGAATACACCGATAAAGAAGGTAAAAAGGTTGAGAAAACCGAGTGGCACAGGATCACGGTCTGGAACAAAAGAGCAGAGGTCGTAAAAAATTATGTAAAAAAAGGAGATCCTCTTTATGTGGAAGGAAAAATTCAAACTTCCAGCTATGAAGATAAGGACGGTGTAAAACGCTATTCTACCGAAATAATTTGTGACAATCTGATGTTTCTTTCATCAAGAAACAACAAGGAATAACTATTGGGTTTCTGAATCGATAGTTAATTGGGGTTATTCGTTTATTTTTTGGTTGCGCAGAGCAGATGGATATTTGCTCTGCGTTTTCTTATACCTGAAACTCAAATTTCAAACATTTTGTCACTTGAAATTTACAGACCTTACGAATTCCGAAAATATAAAATCCACGCACCAAAGCTCGCGTGTTTATCGTGTACTTTTAGCTTGATAATGGGTCAATATGCCCGTGATTACTGATTTTTCATTGGTTTACTTTTCCTTCCAAAGAATTATTTAATTGAAATACAGGATATTAGTATTTTTCAAATCAGATGAGTTTGGAAACAGTCGGAAAAAAGCATCTCTGCAAATGCTTATAAAACAGTAAGATATGACCAAAAGTAAAGATTAACTATTGCGAAAAGTCCAGATTTTAATTTTATTCTTACATTTGCAGGGTCAAAAAAGATTGACATTTGTCATGTTTTCCTGCTACGTTTCAGGGCACATGAATATTTGGAAATAATTTATTCTAATAATTTTATCCTAGCCAGCTAATCGAAACCATTGTAATATGGATATAAACGGAAGGAATTTCACCAAGTTTCAGGACCGGCTAAATAAGTACGAGAAGCAAAACAGTGTTGAAGCCGCCGAAAAGCAACATTCAAAAGGTAAACTACTTGCATATGAGCGTATTCTGATTCTGTTCGATAAAGGAACTTTTGAAGAAATAGATGCGTTCGTAACACCTGCCACGATTGAGAAAGGATTTGGAAGGATGACGCATACCTTTGGTGATGGTGTAATTATTGGTCACGGTAAAATAACTGGCAGACTTGCATTCGCATATGCACAGGATTTTAATGTAATGGGAGGCTCCCTGGGAGCAGTACATGCAGCTAAGATCCAAAAAATTCAGAATATGGCACTCAAAATGGGTGCTCCAATCATTGGCCTAATCGATTCCGGAGGAGCCAGAATTCAGGAGGGAGTTGCCAGTCTTGCAGGTTATGCCGGGATTTTCTATAGGAATGTTCAGTCATCCGGAGTTATTCCTCAGATATCTGTTATAATGGGTCCTGCAGCCGGTGGTGCTGTTTATTCCCCTTCAATTACCGATTTCGTGTTTATGACCAATAAAACAAGTCATATGTTCGTTACCGGACCTAATGTTGTTAAGGAAGTTCTGAATCAGGATGTGAGTTTTGAAGATTTGGGCGGTGCTGAAGTACATGCGCGTAAAAGCGGCGTGGCCAATATGATTTATGAGGATGAGGAAAACACCTTGCTTGGGGTAAGAAAACTATTATCATACCTTCCTTCCAATAATCTTGAAAACTCACCTTACGTTTGTCTTGCAGAAAATCAGAAGGATACGGATGAGAAGTTGCGCGATGTGGTTCCTGATGATACAAATAAACCCTATGATGTAAAGGATGTTATCAATCTCATTTTCGATAAAGGGAGTTTTTATGAGATATCAGAACTTTTTGCTCAGAATATAGTCATTGGATTTGCGCGGCTCGAGGGTAAAACCATCGGTGTTGTTGCCAATCAGCCAAAAGTTCTTGCAGGCACTCTGGATATCAATTCATCGATGAAAGCTGCCCGGTTTGTCAGATTCTGCGACTCTTTTAATATACCCTTACTGGCATTGGAAGATGTCCCTGGGTTTTTACCGGGGATAGATCAGGAACACAGTGGAATTATCAGACACGGAGCAAAACTTTTATATGCATTCGCCGACGCAACCGTTCCCCGTATTACAGTTATATTAAGGAAATCATATGGCGGAGCATATTGTGTTATGAATAGCAAAAACCTTGGGGGCGATTTCAACTTCGCATGGCCTACCGCTGAAATTGCAGTTATGGGTCCTGAAGGTGCGGTTGCCATTCTCTACCGAAAGGAATTATCTGAATCCGAAGACCCCGCTAAATTAAAAAAAGAATTAGCCGCAAAATACCGTAATGAAATTGCCAATCCTTATATTGCCGACGAGAAAGGTTTTATTGATGAGGTAATTGATCCTTCCATAACCCGTAAAAAATTGCTTTCAGCATATGAAGCGCTCGAAAACAAGCATGTAATTGTTCCATCAAGAAAACACGGTAATATTCCGTTATAAATCCATTGTATGAAAATTAAGAGTATACTAATTGCTAACCGTGGAGAAATTGCAATCAGGGTTATTCAGACTGCAAAAAAAATGGGTATTGAAACCTGGGTTATCAAAACTTCCAAAGAACCGAATGCCCTGTACCTGGGCGCCGCCGACAGGGTGATCGATTTTTCTGATCATTCAGAAGAAATAAGTGAATTCCTTGATATTGAAAAAATTATCAGGATAGCTAAGGAGAACAAAATTTCTGCTATTCATCCCGGCTATGGTTTTCTTGCTGAAAGCCCCGTTTTTGCTCAGCGATGTGAGGATGAAAAAATCATTTTCATCGGACCATCACCGGATGCAATTCTGAGAATGGGTAACAAAACCATTGCAAAACAATTAGCCAAAAAGCATAAGGTACCCTTGCTCGACGGAAGTCCCGGAAATGTGAAAGATCCCCTCGAAGCTAAATATATCGCTGATAAAATCGGTTACCCGATTATTCTGAAAGCTGCATCAGGCGGAGGTGGCAGAGGGATGCGAATAGTTGAGAGCGAGAAAGAACTGGAAAAAATGTTCAGAATGGCAAGTTCTGAGTCTGCCAAAGCATTTAACGATCCTTCATTGTTTGTTGAAAAATACGTTCGTAATCCCAGACATATTGAATTTCAGATTTTCGGGGATAAACAGGGGAACATTATTCATCTGGGTGAACGGGAATGTTCGGTTCAACGAAAACATCAGAAACTTATTGAAGAGTCTCCTTCAGCAGCACTCGACCCTGGACTCAGGGAAAAAATGGGAAAAGCGGCTATTAACATTGCTAAATCAGTAAATTATTATAGTGCAGGAACAGTAGAATTTCTGCTCGACTTTGATAATCAATTTTATTTTATGGAGATGAATACCCGTATTCAGGTTGAACATCCTGTTACGGAGATGGTTACCGGTCTCGATCTTATCGAACTTCAGATTCGTGTTGCTCAGGATGAACCTCTGCCTCTGAAGCAAAAAGACGTAAAATTTAACGGATGGGCAATTGAATTCAGGATCAATGCAGAAGATGTTCAGGCAGGATTCTCTCCAAGCCTTGGAATTATCGAGAAAATGTCGCTTCCCAAAAGCAAGAATATCCGAATCGATTCCGGAATTCAGGAAGGTGCAATCATTACTCCATACTTCGATTCCATGATTGCCAAGCTTATTGTGCACGGTGAAACCCGTGAAAAAACTATTCAGTATTCCTCTGCAGCTCTCAAGAAACTTTGGATAAAGGGACTTAAAACTACTATCCCGTTTTGTAAAGCAGTTCTGAATAACCCAAATTTCAAAAAGGGTAAATACGATACCTCTTTCCTTCAGAATGAAATGAAAATACACTATTTTCAGGATAAGGACGCTGAAATCCTTGCAGCCTATTTTGCAACATATGATTTTGCCAGAAACCTTAAGTCTGATGAAAACAAATCTGTTGATTTTGAAAGGGGTAAAAATATAAACCCGTGGATTTTGAATAAACGAATGAAATCTATATAATGCAATACTGTTAATATGAAAGATACAAACGGGAAAGCAGTAAAAGACGTATTTATCGCATGCGGTGACGGTAAAAGGAAGTTTGAAATAGTAAACCCTCTTGATGAGAATTTAAAGATCAAAGGGAAAAAAATGGATATCCAGATTTTTGAAGATCCTGATGGTTTTGATTACCTGATCTATAAAAATCATAAATATCAGGTCGATATTCTTGAAAAAAATCAGAATAAGTATACCATTATGATCAACGGAGTATGGTATTATTTCTCAATTGAAACGCCCATATCATATAAGCGACGGAAGTTCCTCAATAAGAATTCTCTCATTTCAAAAGTTGAAAAAATAGTTGCCCCGATGCCCGGTAAAATCCTTGAAATACTCGTAGAGGAGAATTCAGATATCAAACAGGGCGAGGCTGTTATTATTCTGGAAGCAATGAAAATGCAAAATGAAATTCTTGCTGCAATTTCAGGAAAAGTGAAAAAATTCTATATCATACAGAACGATTCAGTAATGAAAGATGATATTCTTATAGAAATAGAAAGGGGATAATCTCAATTACGGGATTCTGAAAGTATCGTCAATTACCATATCAATAATATCACCGACCTTTAATCCCATTGCCTTTATTTGTTTGGGAACAATACTCTCTCTGCTCATTCCCGGAATTGAATTGAGTTCCAGAAAAAATATCTGATTTCCGCGAACAAT
>CAYOLQ010000017.1:31595-44761 GCA_964404825.1 uncultured Chitinophaga sp. | reverse complement strand
ACAATAAAGTCAATTCTTACTATTCCCCGGCAGTTAAGGTGATCATAAATATCTGAGGCCATTTGTTTGCAACGTCTTGTAATATCTTCCGAAACATTGGCCGGCGTAATTTCTTCAGCTTTTCCTTCAGTATATTTTGCCTCATAATCGAAAAACTCATTGGTAGTAACGATTTCAGTAATCGGAAAGATTAGTGATTCGTTTTTAGTTTTTACGAGTCCGCAGCTCAGTTCTGTTCCCTTTACAAATGACTCAATAATTACTTCTTCATCCTCCCTGAAAGCTTCATTTATGGCATTCCCCATGTCTTCTGCTTTATTTACCCGGGATGTACCGAAGCTGGAACCACCGTTATTGGGTTTTACAAAGCAGGGTAGGCCTACCTTTTCAATTATATCAACAGTGGAATATTCACTATTCTTGTTTATAAGTACAGCTTCTGCGGTAGTGATGCCAAAATTTTTAAGATAAATCTTGCAGACATATTTATTAAAAGTCAGGGCAGATGATAATACAGTAGAAGTGCTGTATGGGATTTGCAGAATATCCAGATAAGCCTGCAATTTTCCGTTTTCTCCCGGAGTTCCGTGAATGATAATAAAAGCATATTCAAATCGTATCTTTTTCCCGTAGGGAGAAATACTGAAATCTCTCAGATCTACCATGGTATTGCTCCCGTCAGGCATTTTTGCATACCATTCGGTTCCCCTTACTGTAACCGGAAATGGGTTATATTTATCCTTATTGATAAGTTCAAGGATCTGTTCTGCACTCTTAACAGAAATAACATACTCAGAAGAATCACCCCCTCCGACAATTGCAATATTCCTTGGCATTTTTGTTCAATTTAGGTTATCTGGCATAAGGACATCAGGCTGGATGTATTGATTCCGTAGGCTTTTCCATAAACCACTTAAAATCCTTAAGCTGTAATTTTTGATCCGTCAAAGATACAAATTAATTCTGCTTTCACAGATTGGAAAAGTCGTCGGATTTGTCAAACTGATAAAGTAAAATTACAATTATAGTTCCGGTAAATCCTGATTTTCCCTGCCCGAAACATACCTTCTCCACTTTTCAAGAACGGTTTGCATATCATCGGGAATCTCTGATTCGAACATCATTTCCTTTCCGGTTGTTGGATGAACGAACCCGAGTGATCGGGCATGAAGTGCCTGTCTTGGAAGAATTTTAAAGCAGTTCTGTATAAATTGTTTGTATTTAGTAAAAGTTGTTCCTCTCAGGATCTGATTACCCCCATATTCCGGATCGTTGAAAAGCGGGTGCCGGATATATTGAAAATGAACCCTAATCTGATGCGTACGACCGGTCTCAAGTCTGCACTCAACCAGATTTACATAATCAAATCGTTCCAGCACTTTATAATGGGTTACGGCATGTTTCCCTTCCGAACCATCTTCAAATACATGCATTTTTTTCCGGTCTTTCGGGTTCCTTCCCAGATTTCCGGTTATAGTTCCTTCGTCCTGCTCCATATTTCCCCAGACCAGAGCAACATAATTTCGTTTGCTTGTTTTTCTGAAGAACTGCAATGCGAGTTTGTTCATTGCGAGTTCGGTTTTGGCAATAACAAGAAGTCCTGATGTGTCTTTGTCTATCCTGTGAACAAGTCCGGGCCGTTGCTCCCCTGTCTGAAACAAAGGGTTATCGCGCAGATGGTACATAAGGGCATTAATAAGTGTTCCCGTATAATTACCATAACCCGGATGAACCACCATTCCAGGTTTCTTGTTAACGACAATCAGCTGGTCGTCCTCATAAACAATGGTCAGAGGTATATTCTCAGGAAGCAATTCAATTTCCCGCGGAGGATTGGGTAAAACAATCGTTATCGTATCTCCCGGTTTAACCTTGTAACTCGATCGGACTGCTAAATCATTTACAAGGATGTTTCCCGATTCTGAAGCAGCCTGAATACGGCTTCTTGAAGTGTTTTCGAGCCGGTTAACCAGAAATTTGTCGATTCGGAGCATACTCTGTCCGGGGTCTGCCACAAAACGAAAATGTTCATAAAGCTCATTTTCTATGAGTTCATCATCAATAATCTTATCGCTCATCCTAATGGTTTATGATAATTTTTATGCTGCTGCTCTTTTTTACCCGGGGATCACTCAGACGTAGAAAATACATTCCGTTATGTAAATCAGATGTTTCAAGCAGGTCATCCTGTGAGAGATTCATTGTCCTTACCACTCGTCCACTGATATCGATAAGTTCGATCACGGGGGATCTGTTACCGGAACCTGTTACGCCATTCATCGAAATTCTGATATAGCTATCTGCAGGATTCGGATATGCCGAAAAAAGGAGATTTTCGGCGGGTTGAACCAAACCGGGAAAGTCATTCATTCTGAAAACCGGACGCATCATAGGAGTTCCGGGTAATGTGGTGGTATTCTTCCAGATACCGTTATCGAAATTGTTAAAAATTCTTGCCTTGTTTTCTTTATTCAAATCCAGACCCACGTTCAGCAGTTTCTCAACTGTTTGTGTAAATCCGATATAATAATTGCCTGTTATCAAAAGCGGTGTTTCAAGATAATACCTTACGAACTTGTTGATTGTATCGGAATATCCAGGTCTCATGCCAATCTGGTCTGCAATTTTCTCTCCCGGTTTACCACCGTTATCTGTCCATACATTCAGATAAAAATAATATTCACGATTTAGTGATTCTAAAACCTTTGGGAAATATATGTCTATTGCACGAAGTGAATCCTTTGTAAAGAAATTGAATTTTAATGCTGAGGATACATCCTTGGTACCAGATCCCCTTAATCCATAACTGGCTTCTGCTGTTCCGTCATCCAAAGCATAATAATCGTAAAATTTTTGAATATGAATGAGGGTGTCATTGGGCTTATAATCAAAAAGGTCTGTCTGAATATACGCTTTGATCTCAAATGCAGCTGAGTCAACCGGTTCGAAATCAAAAGGATAGTTGTAAGAATATTTATAAAAAATGCTGTCTCCGGCTTCAATGTCGTTGTTAAAAGCAGGAACTTTATAAACAGGTTTTGACTGATACAAATCTCTTATTTCAAGCACAGTTCCAACATTCCTGGAAATAGTGTCGTGGTTTTCAATTACCACACCAATAAAAGCAGCCCTCTGCGTAACGAAAGCATCTTCAAAATGTGGCCATGGGATCGAAAAGTAATCTTTCAGAATACCCTTAACCGGTTCAATAAAAGTCACATCCCGGAGAACCGTATCTGAAGCCTGCCTGTTTTTGTCAAGCTTTACATAGTCGATATGCCACAAATCCACATTAACCCGTTTATCGTACTGATCCGGGATGGCCAGCTGGCTTGCATAATTTCTGAATCTGAACCGGAAACCTTTCTGCAGAAATTCCGGCTGGTTGATTGGAATCATTGCACGGAAAAAAGTATCGGGGGAATAAATCCCGGGAACAGACCAGATATTTACCCAGGTTTCTGTTAAGGGTGCATAAAAATCCAGTAGCAGACTATCGCCGGTTTCAGGCGGCTCAGCTAATCCCCCGGGCTGATAAAAAAAACTAAGATAAAGGTTATCGGCTGGAAGAAATGCAAGATTTATCGGATGGGAGGTAAGATAATCTGCCTGATAGGGAAATGAACCTGCTCCGGGGTAATGCGATCCTTCAAAATCAAGCGCGTCCAGTGTTGCAACTCCAACACTTGGCGGATAAATTGCATATGTGCTGTTGATAAAGGCAAAGTTATCGGCCCACAGATCCGTTCGGGGTTCAACGTATGAATCAGAGAAATCATCGATAAATGGAAGTTCAAGCGTATCAGCTGCCAATAATCCCTTTTTGACCGGGTAGGGCTGAGAATAATACTTTTCGGCAACAGGATTACCTTCCAGACTATTTACTATTTCCTGCGATGAAAGAGTAAAAGGAAAACCGGTGATTAAGAAGGCAAATAATATTTTAGAAATTTTCGTCATCCGGGTTATTCGTTTCATCAAGTAAAAGTGTATCTGTCTGAGGAAGTTTGGTTGAATCAACTGTAACCCATAGATCTACATTAGATCCAAGTTGCAATCTGATTTCTTCTGTAACCTCAGGTCTTTGCTTCCAGACAAATGCATAAAGCGAATCAAGTCCGGTAGCAACAGAGTTGTCGTAAACCAGGGCTCCATAATTCAGATACCGGTCAGCAAGCAGTTCTTTTGCTGCAAAAACATCAATTCCCACAAGATTTGGAACAACTGTAGTCTGATCACTGAGCCCGCGGCCAAGAACCAGATCGATTGTTGATCCCTTTATCACCAGACTTCCGGGAAGTATTAGTTCATTATCAAGTTTTTGTTCGAGAACATTGTTAACCGCGATATCCGGCATGTATGAAATTTTCCCGAGGTTTAATCCATAGGTTTCAAGTATTGCTCTGGCCTGCCTCAGGGATACACCGGTAACTGTAGGCATTGTAACCCTTTCAGGATTAACTGCATTCATGCTAAGGTAAATGGTTCTGTATTCCTTTACTTTCATTCCCTGCCTGGGATTCTGTTTTACAACGGTTCCTTTTGGAAGATCTTTAAAAAATACAGAATCTGTTACGGCATATCTTATATTTTTTGATTTTGTGACAACCGCCACTTCTTCAAGATTCAGACCTGTAAGGTCCGGCACCGTAAGAGCCTGTCCGTGATGGGTGAAAACCCTTAGCCAAATCAATGAAGCTAATATCAAAAAGATAGCAATACCTACAGCAATCAGTAAGTTTTTAAGGAATACTTTGGTAAGCAGAAACTTCAGGAAGTTCATATACGGAAGTTTGATTAATCACGGCAAAGATAAACAATTGCTTTATATGAACGGGAATAATGGTTAAAACGTATTAATCCCTTTTGTAAATTTTGCGTGTTTTGTATAAACTGTCTCTTTCAACTGCAGTAAGGCCATTTTTATGAATAACAGCAATAAGTTCGGAGGCTTGCATTGCCGGATTCTGCTCTTTTGAACCCGCCATGCTGTATATTTTTGTAGAGTCCTGAATCGTTCCGTCAAGGTCGTCCACTCCAAACGATAAGGCCAGTTCGGCCATATCCCTGCCAATCATGGGCCAGTAGGCTTTCAGGTGCGGAATATTATCGAGGAAAATTCTTGTGACCGCGTAATTACGCATATCCTCAACTTGTGATACCTCAGATCCCGGCGACATCTCATTGCCGGATTTGTGATATTTCAGGGGAATAAAACAATTGAATCCATGGGTTTTATCCTGTAATTCCCGTAACCGGTTTAAGTGATCAATCCGGTGTTTATAGTTTTCAATGTGGCCGTAGAGGATAGTTGCATTACTGGGTATTCCCAGATTATGCGCAGTTTCATGAATCTCCAGCCATTTAGCGGAACCCGTCTTATCCGGTGCAATCTTCCGGCGGATTTCCTCATCGAATATTTCCGCTCCTCCCCCGGGAATCGACTCCAGTCCGGCTGCTTTCAGTTTCTTTAATCCGTCTGTGATACTTAGCCCTGCCTTATGCGTCATATAATCGATCTCAACCGCTGTATAAGCCTTGATGCTGACTTTCGGGAGTTCGTCTTTAACAGCTCTGATAAGACTGCAATAATACTCCAAATCTCTCGACGGATGGACGCCCCCGACAATATGCACTTCGCTGACATTATCCCCGCGATGGGAGGCTGCAAGTTCGGATATTTCCCTCAGACTGTATTCCCATGCTTCAATGTCGTTGATTCTGCGACGGTATGAGCAAAACAGGCAATTGTGAATACAAATATTGGTAGGTTCGATATGAAAATTCCTGTTGAAGTATACCTTATCCCCGCTCAGCCTGCGTTTAACCTGTGAGGCCAGAATCCCCAAAGCTGCTGTTTCTGCATTTTCAAAAAGCCAGATTCCTTCTTCAATTGTAATCCTCTCCGATCGGCTTATTTTAAGGGCTATCCGTCCTGTTTCACCTGTGAGTTTTTCTGTTATTTTAGTTGGATGCATTCTTTCCTGTTAATTGATATCTCTTACGCCCTAATCTGCACTAACAAGCCCTGTCCTGGTTATCACGCTCGATTCCTGATACACTTCATAGTCTGTATTGATATCCCACAAATTATTTTTTCGCTCTGAAAATACATTTTCGGCAGCCATGATTCCCATCAGAATGCTGTGATCCTGATTGTTATACTTGTATGCTCCGTACCGTCCGATAACCTGAAGGTTTTCAATTGTGTCGAGATATTCTTCAATGGGCTTCAGCTTTTCCTTATATCCCTTGAAATAGACCGGATAACAGCGGGGGATCCGAACTACTTTGCCGTTAGTAACCTTTCCTGAACCAATCAGACCGGTTTTTAATACTTCCTCCGTACCCAGCGAAATGTACGTTGCGTCATCCCATTGCCATTCCGGATCTTCGAAGTTGCACCAGTATTCAAGGCAAAGGATTGATTCGGTATGATTGCCATAAAGCTCGGGAACCCAGTTTCTGAAGTTGGTAATTCTTCCCATCTTCAGTTCCGATGAATGGATGTAAAGCCACTGATCGGGAAACAAATCGGTTTTATCTACACTCAGGTAAACAAGTATGGTATTCCGGAACTTCAGAGACTGGGCAAGTTCCCTTATATCATAAGGTGTTTCTGGCAAACGCGAAACCATGGTAGACAAGGGCATGGAAGAGATAACATGATCATATTCCATTATCTTTCCGTTATTCAGTTCCAATCCCGTTATTTTTCTCCCGGAGGTAAGTACTTTTTCAACTCCGGTGTTCAGATAAATATTTCCTCCGTTTTTACTAATCGTTGAGGCCATGCCGGAGTATACGGAACCTGTACCATTAAGAGGATATGCGAACTGATCAACCAGTGTGGCATGTTTATTTTTTTTCCCTTGAAACAAAGCATTTTTTGCCGCTTCAAAAAGGGAGAGTTTTTTAATTCTCTGTGATGCAAAATCGGAATCCAGCTCTTTGCAACTGATCCCCCATAATTTTTCACTGTAAGTCTTAAAAAAAATCTGGTATAATCTCTTTCCAAACCGGTTACTTACCCACGACTCAAAAGTATCGGTGTTTTTATAGGGAAATATCAGTTGGCTTACATAACTCAATACGCAACGCACGGCCTCAAATATTCCCAGACCTTTAAGTGCATTGGAAGCCTGAATCGGGTAATCGAAAAATGTGTTTTTATAGAAAATGCGGGTCTGCCGGTTTACAATATCGTAATCCTTGCCAACAACTTCAAGCCACAGTCCGTTTATTCTGGGATCATGACTAAAAAAGCGATGGGGGCCAAGATCTACTGTTTGTCCCCACATTTCAAGCGATTTGGAAAGACCTCCTATATGTGAAGAAATTTCATATACATCCAACCGGGTGACTTTTCCGTTTTTTATCTCCTCCGAAAGCTTATATGCCGCGGTTATTCCAGCCGGTCCTGCTCCGATAATTGCAATTCTCATTGAGTCTTTCTCTTGAATGAAGGTCAAAAATACAAATATTTGAATGGTTTACAACCTGCTGGCATATTCGCGGATTTCTCTGGCCTGTTTTGGATCCCCTCTTTTTTCAATGATATTGGCCATCATATAATAAGAATCTTTGGCAGCCGGATTATTGTCAATGGATCTCTGAAAATACCTGAAAGCTTCATCGTCATTGCCACTGATGAGAGATGCAAGACCGAGATTATGGTATGCGCCTGCAAACTTATAATTGATACGAAGGGTTTCGTTGAAGAGTGAAATAGCTCTGTCAATTTTTGCTTTGTCTTTGAAGATTTCTCCTTCATTAAGATATGAATATCCTATAAGGTTAACGGCTTTTTCATAATTGGGATAAAATTCCAGAAGAATATTTAATTTTCGCCTTGCAATATCGAATTTCTCAGCCAGAATGTATGCCTGAGCAATATTCAGATAGGTAATTTCATTGTACTTGTCATAAGCAAGGGCGCTTTCCATCAGCCGGATGGATTCGTCAAGCTTAAGACTGTTGCGGGTTCTGACGGCATCATTCAGCATCTCAAATCCCAGATAATCATCTTTATTCTCCCTCTTAACAACAGCACATATTTTTACCCCGTCAACCTTTACAGTATAGATTGTATTCTTAGGTGGCCAGATGTTGTGTGTGATCTGGTAAGGATCAATATAATTACAGAAGAATACAGCATAATCCCAATCATAAATACCCCTGTCGTAATAGCGTGTATAGGGCAGTTTAACCTTGTTTTTGTCTTCCCTGAAATAATAGTTAATAATATCAGTCGGGGCATTGGAAACAATCCGGATTGGATTCGCTGAATCTGCATCTGCATTTTTCAGAATATTCTCTTTGATCCAGTCAGTACCCTGTTTCAAACTGACCATATAATAATCAGTTTCGTATTTTTTATAGGCTTTTTTAACTCCCCCGGCAATTTCATTAAAATAGATATATTGATTCGGATAATTCCTGAAGATATGTGTGGCAGGGCCTGTCATTGCAGCGGCATAAACGACAAGAACCGCAATTTGTACATATTTGTTTTTTATGATGTTCAGAACAGATTGCATGCCTATTCCGGCCATCACAACCATTGGTGGATAAATGAAAAGCAGATGCCTCCATGCTCCATAAACATTCGACTCTTTATAAATAATGTATGCAACCGGGAAAATCACTACAAAAAAGAGCAGAAAAATCCAGAAAAGATTCCTGTTCCTGCGAACAAAAACCAAAGCCAGAACAAATCCGGCCATGACCATCAAAGGGATGGACAGGAGAATGCTTTTCGGAATATAGTGAGATGGCAGGTTATCTGACCAGATGATTTTCCCTTCGAACATCACACGTAGAGCGACGGTAATGTTTTCCATCATTTTCATGGCTGTAAAAGGATTTTTCAGGGGACTCTCCAGTGCATAAGGCCAGGGAAGAATGCTCAGAAAGAAAGCAATAACCGAAACTCCCGTTAACAAAAGAATTCCTTTACCGGCCAGATTTAGCCAGGGTTTGCTCAGAACTTTCCAGGTGAGTGGTACAAAAAGCAGATACAAACCGCTGAACATAAATACATAAGGAATAAGGAGCAGTCCGCCAATCCTTATGCTAATAGTAAATGCAATTCCAAGTGAAATAAGTAAGGCAATCAGATAATCAATTTTTGGCAGCCTCTTTAAAAACCTTACCAGTTGTAGCAGAGTAAAAATATATCCGAATGCAAAGGGAGTATCGAGAGGATTATTCATGGCGTGCCCCAGAAAACCTGGCGAAAAAGCCAGTAAAAGCATTGTAATGATTCCTGCGACATTCCCCATCAGAATCCTTGCCAGAAGCCCGCTGCAAATAATAGCCAGGGCTCCGATAGCACCGTTCATTACATGTCGCGCCTCGTAAACCTTTTCGATATTTAACTTCTTTATTACTACAAATGTAAACAGGTCGAACGACTGACCGTAATAATTCAGTTTATACTTTACATCGCTAAGCGCAGTAGTATCTTTTCCGTCTGTAATAAAATAATCATATACTTTCTCCGCCTGTCTGTAATGCTTTTCCTCATCTCCTGAAATCCCTGCATTATAGCTTATCAACGGAATAATAATAAAACTCAGCAAAGCGACAACGGCAAAAATAAAACGATTCAGAGGGGTATTTTTCCGGAGGGATCGGATTCCGGAAACGGAGCTTTTCCGAAATACCTGCAGGAAATTCCAATCCAAAAACCTTTTTAGTACAGTAAAACCTTTGATGTTAAGTTTGCTTTTTAACTTTTCAGCCTCAAAAGGAAATGATTGTTGGATGGACTTAAATTTCCTCAGGTATGAATTTTGTCTGAGGAACCATTCAAATTCCTTTAGATCCGGACTTTCTGAGAAAACGGATTGCGAAAGAAGATATCCGTTAGCTTCCTGATTTAATATAAAACCCGCAATTTCTGATGAGCCTTTTTCCTCCCAGTTTATTACATAATATTCATTTTCAGGAGGAGAATTAATTCCTTCACGAAAAAAATCATTGAAATTTATTGGCTTTATAAGTCTCTCAAGATCAAGCCAGACACAAATACAATTTTTTTGCGAAGCTGTATTTTCTAAAGTTTTATGCTTCAGATCGCGGATGGAACAAATAGCAGTTGTTTCTAATGCGGAAAGTTCTCCGGGAGTTGATTTGAGCATCTTTTCCAGACGGGAATCGTTCGGGTCAATCAGAAGAAAGGAACATTGATCAATATAGTCTTTCTTAATCCTTTTTATCGATTCATCTAGTATTCTGAGGTTTTCAGGCTTGCATCTCCCCGGAGAAAAGATGAATTTGCAGCTGGTAATACTTTCAACAGAATTTACAGAATCCTTATTTGGTTTTCTAATTTTGCTCATGATCCGAAAACTTATAAAACGTGAAGATACTAATTTATCAAATCACAGTTGGCGGGATAAAAATAAAAAAACGAACCGCAGGATTGCAGTTCGTTATAGTATCGTTTATGTAAATGCGGAAATTAAAGCTTATGCTTAGGCTCGTCGGAGGTAGTGAGTTTTTTTCTTCCTTTTGCACGTCTGGCAGCAAGAACACGTCTGCCGTTGGCAGTTGACATTCTTTCTCTGAAGCCGTGTTTATTTGCCCTTTTTCTCCTCGAAGGCTGAAATGTTCTTTTCATCGCTATATATATTATCCGTTTATGTCTTTCCTGAAAATCGGACTGCAAAAATAAGCTTTTTTTCTTACTAACAAAAAGAAATGCGGAAAAAATGTCCGCTTTCTAAAATAATTCAGTTGCGGCAGGCTGCAACTATTTTGTTCGGGTTCCGGATCTCCTGAACGGGATCAGCAAAAATGCTTTGAGCCGGTTATGAAATTTTGCAGGCCACAACCGGAAACTTACTGCAATTGTAAGACCAATCAGTAATCCTGAAAATAACATAAGAGTGTTGAATGAAACACTATGCTCGATAAAAAATGCAAATACGGGGGGACCCAGTGCAGTGCTGATAACCATTATAGTTCCAAAATATCCTCTCACTTTTCCCAGATTTGAAGTGCCGTAGATTTCTGTCTGAGCGGCAGTTTTTATAACACTTCCGAGTCCCGAGGCAATTCCGGAAAGAGCATAAAAAACAGGGAACAGATACCGATTGTCTGAAACTGAAAGTAACAAAACTCCCAGAACAGCCGGAATCAGGTACAAAGGAAAAAGGAACATTCCTGAAAACCGATCTGTCAGATTCCCGGAGATTAGCAATCCAATGGCACTGAAAATAGCGAAAAACGAAAAGGAAAACGCAATCCAGGATGGCGAATAGCCCCGTGCCTCACCAATTGAATACTGATAAAGGAAAACAGCAGTGAGTATAAATGGCAATGCGAAGATGTTTACAGAAATAATCCAGAAGTTTGATGTTTTCAGATAGTTAATTTTTTGTGCTGCAGTATCTTCTTTTACCGGGTTATTTCCTTCTTGTAGCTCCGGAAGGCCGGCTGTATCAAGCTTTGCAATTACCGGAAGCATAACTATCAGGGCAAAACCGGAAACTACAAGCAGGCTGTTGCTCCAACCGGTTAGTGCTATCAGCGGTAACATAATGAAAGGGAGCAGAAAGTTTCCGGCCGGGTGCCCAAGCGCACTGAAGCTTAAGGCCTTGCCTCTGTTTTTGGTAATGTATTTGGCTATTCCGGTTGATGAGGCATGCGTCATCAGGCCCTGACCTAACCAGCGGATAAGAAACAAGCCTGCTGTAAGCATAATTACGCTGTTGACCTGCGAAAGAAAAACAACAGACAATATAAGTCCGATGAATACAATCAGCGAATATTTTTTAAGTGAAACAGTGTCGATATATTTTCCAAAAAAGGAAATCAGAAATGCTGCAGCAACAGTTACAACAGCATAAATGGAACCGATGGCTGTTTTTGTGATTTGCAGCGATTCAACCCAGTGAGGTACAAAAAGCGAAACAAAAAAGGTTTGTCCGAAACAGGAAAAAAAACTGAAAAGAAAACCAAACGTCAGTAATCTTTTATTTTCTGTAAAAACACGATACCAGTCTCTCATCAGGAAAAGTAGATTAACTTTTTGGTTTCAAAAAACTCCTCAGAGAAGAAGTTTTTGAGTTCAAAAATCTTAATCCTGTTTTTGAAATTCATGAGTTCAGCATCGAGTTCACCTCCCTTGAGATAAAGAATTCCGTTATTCAGAAGGTTCTTGTTCTCTTTAAGAAACTTCCCTTTAACCCATGCATGAAACTGAGGAAATGAGGTAACTGCTCTGCTTACAACAAAGTCATATGAATCGTTGATATCTTCAGCGCGACAATTTAAACTGGTTAAATTTTTAAGACCTAATTCAGAGGAAATTTCATTCACAACCTTAATTTTTTTTGCTATGGAGTCGTTAAGTGTAAATTGAGTATCAGGAAATAAAATTGCAAGAGGGATCCCCGGAAATCCGCCACCTGTGCCAACATCAAGAACCCGGGTTCCGGGTACAAATTCAATCACCTTCGCGATAGCCAGGGAATGCAAAACATGATGCACATACAGACTTTCAATATCTTTTCTCGAAATCAGATTGATTTTCCGGTTCCATTCCCTATACAGACTATCAAGCCTATCAAACTGTTGCAACTGATGTGCATTGAGATCGGGAAAGTATTTTCTGATTGTTAACATACCTTTGAAGAACTGAATTCTGAGCAATGTTGATTAAGACGAAACCATAGGTAAAATGAACCAACCGGGAGCTTCATTTTAAATCTTTCCTTCAGTATTTTTAAGAATATTGTAAAGAAGTTCCCGGGCCCTGAAAAGCTGTGCTTTAACAGTACCAATGGGCAAATCCAGTTCGTGGGAGATTTCTTCGTATGAAAATTCATTGAAATACCTCAGTTCAACAAGTCGCTTGTATCTGGGCTTGAGCTTATTGACCACATCACGCATTAGTTTTATTTTCTGCTGGTTAATCATATGAGCCTCCGGATCGGGTGAGTCTGATTGGATTTGTGCTGTATGACCGGAGGAATCATTATCATGCAAATTTTGATCAAGAGAAATCACATTTCCTCTGCGCTTTCTTATAAAGTCAATGCAGTTGTTAGTGGCAATTTTAAACAACCAGGTGCTGAATGCGAAATTGGGAGTGTATTGGTTTATATTTTTAAAGGCTTTTCCTTCTTCCATCGTTAATATGCCCTTTACATTTT
>CAYOLQ010000017.1:27835-31585 GCA_964404825.1 uncultured Chitinophaga sp. | reverse complement strand
TTCAATAGTAAGATCTTCTGCATCACTGGAATTATTTACCATTTTGAGAAGCATGAAATATATAGCATCCCGGTACCGGCCCATTAATTCCGCATAGGCTTTCTGATCGCCTTTTCTGGCGTTCTCAACCAGAATAAAATCGTGTTGCGCTTTTTCAGAAAGATTGGGGTTTAATTCCATTTTCTACGGTTTCTCTCGATTAAGTTTCTGAAATGCAGGTAACTGTAAAACAAGGGTAAAAGCGGTTCAATAACCAGCGAAGGTAGAAATAAAATGCTTTCGTTCAAAGGAGTAAACACAATTTTATATATTATTCCTTTAACTAACAGTAGAACGCCAAATATGAGCAATGGTATTAATGGGAAAGGATAAATAACAAGCATAGCTACAAAACCAGCCAGAAAAAGGACCCGGCTGATATTTTCGAGAATGAGCCGGAATTTCGTTTTGAAGGTGTATCGCGAACCTGTTGTAAGATGTCTTTTTTTCTGAATGTACCAGTCTCTGAAAGTTGCTTTAGCATCCGACCATGTAAAGCTTTCCGGATGCATTTCAACGGCAACATTTGATGAGTCAGCAGTTTCGTTTACAAAAAGATCGTCATCCCCTGAAAAAAGATTGGAATGTGAAGCAAATCCCTTGTTGGTAAAAAACAGAGTTTTACGGTATGCGAGATTTCTTCCTACACCCATATATGCCTTACCGGAGGTGGCCATTCCAAAATACTGCATTGCAGTAAATACGGTTTCGAATCGAATCAGAAGATTTAAAAACCCCTTTTCCTTTTTATATCCCCCGTACCCTAATACTAAATCGGTATTTTCTGTAAAATTCCTTTGCATTAGCGACAACCAGTTCTTTCCGGCAGGCTTACAGTCGGCATCCGTCATGAGAAGCCATTCATTTGAAGAGGCTTTAATCCCTAAAGTCAGGGCAAGTTTTTTACCGTGTGTAAACATCGGGTCATTTCTGACCTCAGAGATGCGCAAATGAGGATATTTGATTGCAAGCCTCTTGAGAATATCAGGAGTTTCATCTTCCGACCTGTCGTTCACCACAATAACTTCAAAATCCGGATAATCCTGTTCAAGTACCAGAGGAAGGTTTTTTTCCAGGTTAACAGCCTCATTCCTTGCACAGATAATGATGCTTACCGGTTCCTGTTTGTTTTCAGGTTTATCGTAAATGGATGATTTTTTAAAAAATGCTTTTCTGTAATACCTTAGATAATAATACAACTGTATAAAAAACATCAGTAGAAATATTCCTGCAATTATCATCACATGCAACCCCAGACCCAAAATGTACTTTTCCAATTTTATTTTTTTTGAACAGGCAATTTTAGGAAAGATTTTGCTATGAACCAAAAGGAGATGGCTTAAGTACTGCACATTTTATTCACATAATATTATCTTTGACACAGATTTATGATTTATGGATTTTAAAATTTTGTTCAGGGATCCTCATTCAAAGGCCAGAGCGGGAGAGATAATTACAGATCACGGTACATTCAATACCCCCATTTTTATGCCGGTCGGAACAGCCGGTACTGTAAAAGGTATACATCAGCGGGAACTTTCAGATGATATAAAAGCACCCATAATTCTTGGAAATACCTATCATCTGTATCTCCGGCCGGGTATAGAAATAATTCGTGCTGCCGGCGGTCTTCACAAGTATATAAACTGGAAGGGAGCCATGCTTACCGACAGTGGCGGTTATCAGGTTTTTTCGCTTTCAGCCAACAGGAAACTAAAGGAGGAAGGGGCTTTCTTTACTTCTCACATCGATGGATCGAAACATACTTTTACACCCGAAAATATCGTTGATACACAACGAATCATCGGAGCTGATATTATGATGGCACTTGATGAGTGTACACCTTATCCCTGTGAATATAAATATGCCAGTGATTCTCTGGGCCTTACACACCGGTGGCTCGAAAGAGGTATAAAGCATTACAATGAAACAGAAGGGCTTTATGGCCATCATCAGTCTTACTTTCCTATTGTCCAGGGGAGTGTATACAAGGACCTGAGAATTGAATCGGCTGAAAAAATAGCTTCAATGGGTATGGAAGGAAATGCAATCGGTGGTTTATCGGTTGGTGAACCGGCAGAAGATATGTATGCAATGACCGAGGTGGTTACTAACATATTGCCTTATGATAAGCCTCGCTATCTCATGGGAGTCGGAACTCCGGTTAACATTCTCGAATCCATTGCACTGGGGATAGACATGTTCGATTGCGTAATGCCAACCCGGAACGGAAGAAACGGTATGCTTTTTACAAGTGAGGGTATTATGAATATCAAAAACCTGAGATGGAAGGACGATTTTAGTCCTCTTGATGGCAACGGAACCAGTTTTGTGGACAGTTTTTATTCAAAAGCTTATTTGCGGCACCTGATTATTTCAAACGAGATACTTGGTGCGCAGATAGCAAGCATTCATAACCTGGCTTTTTACATGGCACTCGTCAGAGAGGCCTTTGAAAAGATTAAAACGGGAGAATTTACAACATGGAAAACCGCAATGGTAAAAAAATTAGCCATAAGATTATAAGTGCTCTTGGGCTGAAAATCATTGATTTGTATATTATCCGGAAGTTCCTCGGGACCTTCGTCTATTCCATTCTGCTTATCCTCGCTATTGCTGTTATCTTCGATCTATCAGAAAAAATTGATGATTTTATTGAGAGCTCAGCCCCTGCAAAGGAAGTAGTATTTGATTACTACCTTAATTTTATACCCTATTTTGCAGTACTCTTCAGCTCTCTTTTTACCTTTATTTCGGTCATCTTTTTCACATCAAAGATGGCCTATAATACTGAAATAATAGCCATTCTCAGTAGCGGTGTCAGTTTCAGAAGATTCCTGTTACCTTATTTTATTTCCGCAAGTGTGATAACCATATTTGCGTTTTCTCTGAGCAATTTTGTGATTCCAAGAGCAAATAAAACAAAGCTCGATTTTGAGGAGAAATACATTCACAAGCGGCCTCAAACCTTCAGCAGAAAAAATATTCATAAGCAGGTTGAACCGGGAGTATTCATTTATATGGAGAGTTACAGTACTGTCAGCAACACCGGATATAATTTTTCAATGGAGAAATTTGAAGATGGTAAGCTCGTTTCAAAATTAATGGCAGATCAGATTTCATGGGACACCACAAAAAACTCCTGGTCCATGCGCCGGTATTATATTCGTGAATTCTCCGGTATGAAGGAAAACATCACCGAAGGGCCCAGTAAGGATACCGTTATACAATTGACGCCGGCCGATTTTTCCAGAAGGCTTAATGCTGTTGAGGCGATGTCCTTTACCGAACTGAATGAGTTTATTGAAGTTTCCAGAATGCAGGGAGAAACAAATCTCACATCATACCTCATTGAAAGGTACAAACGAACTGCTTTCCCTTTCTCGACCTTTATTCTTACCCTCATCGGGGTAGCCGTTTCATCCCAGAAGGTAAGAGGTGGAATAGGTGCTCAGCTGGGAGCAGGACTTGGTATTAGCTTTACCTATATTTTGTTTATGCAGTTCTCAGCACAATTTGCTATCGGGGGAAGTCTGCCTCCTTTGCTGGCTGTATGGTTACCAAACCTTATTTTTGCAGTCGTAGGGTTGGTATTGTACCGGATGGCTCCGAAGTAAAAATCCCGGATCAACTGCCTCTTAACCTCCCCCAACCCCTCCAGCGGGGGGGAGTCAGACCATAAGCCACAAGGAGGATTTTCGTTAAAACGAA
>CAYOLQ010000017.1:21390-27735 GCA_964404825.1 uncultured Chitinophaga sp. | reverse complement strand
TCCAGCGGGGGGGAGTCAGACCATAAGCCACAAGGAGGATTTTCGTTAAAACGAATCGTTGTAAACAAAAAATTGTTCATGAATAAAGTTCGCGGATATTATTTAACAGGCAGATGGTATTGAATTGCGGGGAATTTTATATTTTTAAAAGGGTATTTAATTTATGAAGAATGAATGCAGAATCAATAAACACAAGAATCAAAGAGCTGGAAGAAAATGCCTCATTGAAAAAAATCAGGCCGAATATGCCTGTGGCTGTTTTTATTCAGGAAGCCTGGAATCTCCTGAAATGGTGCGATGAAGATAAGGATGCACTGCTGAAGACAGGTCTGGACCGGAATAATATTACAGATCTGCCTTTGCGTCTTGAAGTCCTTTCCGGTCTCGAAACAAGCTGGATTAAAAAGTACAATGAGCCAAAAGAGTTTGCAAAAGAAATTAAAGGTGAATTAGCAAAGGCATATAATTTATACAGTGAATTGTTGCGCCATTTCCGCTTTGCCTTCCGTTTTGAGCCGGATCTGAAATCTGCCATAAATCGTTACCCGAATCACCCTGTAATAGTCAACCTTTTCCAGTATTTATCGGACCTGTCTGCACTAGGTAAATTGAATATTTCCCATCTTCAGGCAATAAATATGGATTTGAACCTGCTTGAAAAGGCCAGGGAAACAAGTTTTTCACTTCCTGTTTTATATGCCAGGTATAAAAATCAGACTAATGTACCCGACGAAATAAAATTGCTGAGAAACAAAGCCTATTACCATGCTTTGGAAGCTGTCGGCAGCATAAGGAAAGCCGGAAAATATGTATTCTGGGAAAATAAAGAACGACAAAAGGGATATATCAGTGACTTTATCCAAAGGAAGAATCAAAAACAGATCCTTTTGAAGAGAAGAATACAAAAAACAGAATCGCAGATATAAATTTCATATCTGCAGATTAACATTTTCTACTTTCGGATTCGGATTTTCGCTGTGCAGATTAATTTATTTTACATGCAGATTCAATCCGCCAATGTAAAAACATAATTTTCCTGATATAAAACTAAATCCGCCAGGCTTATAATAACACCTGCAATTAAAAAAATATAATTCTCCGGTTATAAATTGTAATTTTTGAAGTTGAAATGTTTTCATATGCTATATCATCCTTTACTTCTCCTCATTTTTCTTATTTTCTCTTCAGCCTTTTTCCTGTCTGTTATATCGCAACAATGGCAGATTGCCCTACAAATAAATAATTCATTTTTATAGCACTTGTAATCAACAGCTTGCTATCTTAAAGGATTCTAAATTTGCTGTTAAACTTTTTTAAATTCCAGGGATTTAGTAACCTTGTACTCTTAAAATTCGAAAAAAAATACGTTTCGGATCTATTTAAGTTTAACTAAATCAATTATTTATGCCAATTAATAAAAAAATTCTTGAGCTCAAAAAGAGAAGACAGCAGGTACTTCTTGGTGGAGGCGAACAGGCAATTCAAAAGCAAAATGCGATGGGTAAGCTTACAGCCCGCGAAAGAATTATGGCTTTACTGGATAAAGAATCTTTTAACGAATATGATCTTTTTGTTGAACATGATGCCCGTGATTTTGACATGGAGAAAAAGACTCTTCACGGAGACGGCGTAATAATCGGAACAGGCACCATTCATGGAAAACCTGTTTGTATTTTTGCGCAGGACTTTACCGTTGCCGGAGGATCCCTCGGCTCCATGCATGCCAGGAAAATTACTAAAATCATGGATCACTCCCTGAAAATGAGAATGCCTCTTATCGGAATTAATGATTCCGGTGGTGCACGTATTCAGGAGGGAGTTAATTCCCTGGCCGGTTACGGAGAAATTTTCTTCAGAAATACTCTTGCATCAGGCGTTATACCTCAGATTTCTGTTATCCTCGGTCCTTGTGCCGGGGGAGCCGTATATTCACCGGCACTTACCGATTTTGTTTTCGTGGTTGATAAAATCTCGAAGATGTTTATTACAGGTCCTGAGGTTATTAAGACCGTTCTGGGTGAGGAAATATCAATGGAAGAACTGGGTGGAGCACGTGTTCATGCTGAAATAACAGGAAATGCACACTTTTTTGCCTTAAGTGAGGAAGAGTGTTTCTCCCAGATAAAAAAACTACTTACTTTTCTTCCCTGGAGCAATACTGAAAAATCGATTGATGTTCCTCCCCGTCCTCCGAAGAAAAACTTCAAAATTACAAATATTGTCCCCGAAGACGCCCGCCAGCCTTATGATGTGCGTAATGTGGTAAGGAGTATTGTTGACGATTCCGACTTTCTCGAAGTTCAGGAATTATGGGCTGCAAACATAGTAATCGGTTTTGGTAAAATTAACGGGGGAACTGTTGGTTTCGTATGCAACCAGCCATTGGTGCTCGCAGGTGTGCTCGATGTGGATTCATCAGACAAAGCAGCCCGTTTCATCCGTTTCTGCGATGCTTTTAATATCCCTATTGTTACTCTTGTCGACCTGCCCGGTTATTTACCCGGAGTTGATCAGGAACATGCCGGCGTTATAAGGCACGGAGCCAAAATCCTTTATTCTTACAGCGAGGCTACTGTTCCTAAAATCACTGTTATTATCCGTAAAGCTTATGGTGGAGGATATATTGCTATGAACTCTCGTCACCTGAGGGCTGACTTTGTTTTTGCATGGCCTTCCGCAGAAATTGCTGTTATGGGTCCCGAGGGAGCTGCCAATATCATCTTCAAGAAAGAAATCACTACCGCAGAAGACCCAGAGGCAATGCGAAAACAGAAAGTTGAAGAGTATAAGGAAAAGTTCGCTAACCCATATGTGGCCGCTGCTAAGGGTTATATCGATTCAGTTATTGAACCTAATGAAACCCGCAATATGCTCATCCATGCTATTGATGTATCTCTCAGAAAAGATATTTCGATGCCCAGAAAAAAACACGGTATACCACCATTTTAATCACTATTAAGGCTATGGCAGATAAGACAAAGAAAAAACCGTCCTCCCCGAAAAGGGAGGTTAAGAGTGCTTGCGAATCGCTGGGACCCGACTGTAAAAGTTTACAGATCGATGAAACAATATACAGCACCCTTCTTACAAAAAAATACCTGAACAGGAAAGCCTATAAACCTGCAGATCCAAAAATGATTCTCTCTTATATCCCGGGAACAATTCTGGAAATATTTGCAAAAGAAGGAAAACAGCTTGATGCAGGTGACCCTGTTCTGATTCTGGAAGCAATGAAAATGAGAAATTTGGTTACTATTCCGGTTTCAGGAAAACTAAAGAAAATCTATGTTAAGGCCGGAGAAACCATTCCGAAAAATTTTCTGATTGCAGAAATTGAATAAAAATCCTGATTATTGAACCACCCCAACCTCCCGCCCCGCGGGAAGTTGGCACGGTAATTATCCTTCCCATATCAGACTTTTTTGAAGTACTTCCGGCAGAATAAAATCTTTATCAAAAACACCATACACAGCCGATCCGCTGCCACTCATTGAAGCATAAACAGCACCTTTATCGTAGAGGCTTTCTTTTAAATCTTTTAATAAAGGATATTTTACAAAAACGGTCTCTTCAAAGTCATTACATAAACCGAATTTCCAGTTTGAGACACCTGAATCCAGAGCTTGTGAAAGACTTATCCTGTCAGAAAAGGGACGGATTCCGGTGTATGCTTCTTTGGTTGATACAGGAAATCCCGGGAAAAAAAGCATTATTTTAAAATTTTCCAGATAATCAGGAGCAGGTTTAAGATTTTCGCCCCTTCCGGAAGCCAGAGCCGGAATGTTTTCAATAAAGAAACTACAGTCGCTTCCCAACATTGATGCATATTCCTGTAAGTCTGATATGCTGAGTTTTAATCCGAACATGCTGTTCAAACCTTTTAACATAAATGCTGCATCTGAAGAACCTCCCCCAAGCCCTGCACCGGCAGGAATCATTTTGTGCAGGTGTATTTTCAGCCGGGGTAGATTGTATTTGTTTTTCAGAAGATTATATGCCTTGTATACCAGGTTTTCTTTCATCTCTCCTGAAACAGGAATCCCGCTAAGCCTGAAAACAGTTTCTTCAGCAGCGGAGGGAAGAAATTCCAGTATATCGCATAAACCAACCGGATGCATGAGCGTATCCAGATTGTGATATTGATCTTCCCTCTTTGAAAGTACGTGAAGACCAAGGTTTATTTTTGCATTCGGGAAGAGTATCATTAGAACTGATTTAGTGTAAAATTAATTTTTCCTCTGAAAATAGAAGCAGAATCATGTAATTTTATATTCAATGGCTTTTGTCTCATTTCAAATATTGAAATGAAACGTTTCAGTGAATTTGATGTTATCACAATAATCCCGAATAATTTTAAACGAGATAAGTCAAAATTAAGAAAGAGTATAGCGCGGTGGCCCGAAAAAATGGCCGCGATCCCGATGTACATCGGGACTTGTGGGTAAAGGCCGGGATGATTTTTTCTTGATTTTTTTGTTTACTTTTTTCATCAAGAACTTAGCGAAGCGATCTCATGAACACCAATGAATTAAACACTTTGTGAATAAAAAAAGTAAATGCCTGTCCGGCATGAGGACAAAATAAATTGAAAGCGAATTTAATCTTGAATCCAATGCTTTTAAATAGCAAGAATAAATAGGGATATTATAATCTGATCTTTGCATTAAAACTCATCGGTTGCCTTTTTATTTATTTAAATTGCTCAAACTAATCATCAAAAAAATTAGAAAAGGGAAGTGATTTTTCTAACTTTGAATTCTTAAAAATGGAATTATCCATGGCCGCCAAAAATCCAAGAAAAGAGACGAGTACTCCTAAAGTAAATCCGGAATATGGCCGCATTCCTCCACAGGCAATTGATCTGGAAGAAGCGGTTTTAGGCGCCATCATGCTCGAAAAAGACGCTGTTATTGCAGTACTGGACATCCTTAAGCCTCAGAGCTTTTATAAGGAGGCACATCAGAAGATGTATCAGGCAATTGTGGATCTTTCTACAGCACAACAGCCTATTGATATTCTTACCGTTACCGAAGAACTTAAGAAGAGGGAACTCCTTAATGAAGTCGGAGGAGCACTTTATATTACCCAGCTTACAAGCCGGATTGCTTCGGCCGCCCACCTCGAATACCACGCCAGAATTGTTGCGCAGAAGTTTATTCAACGTGAACTTATTCGTGTTGCATCTGAAATTCAGACAAGAGCTTACGACGAATCGAATGATGTTGACGAACTGCTCGATTTTTCCGAGCGTCAGCTTTTCAGCATCGCTGAAGGGAACATAAGGAAAGAAACTGCCAAAATCAACATTCTGATAAAAGAGGCAATCCACCAGATTGAAGAAGCATCCAAACGCGAAGATTCGCTGAGCGGGGTACCTTCGGGCTTTACCAGACTCGACAGATTGACATCAGGATGGCAGAAGTCTGACCTCATCATCATTGCCGCGCGTCCATCCATGGGGAAAACAGCATTTGTACTCTCTATGGCCCGGAATATGGCTGTTGAACACAAACGGCCTGTTGCACTGTTCTCCCTCGAAATGTCATCCATCCAGCTTGTAAACCGATTAATTGTTGCCGAAACCGAATTACCGTCCGACCGGATCCGAAACGGCAGGCTCGAACAGTATGAGTGGGAACAGCTGGAATACAGAATCAAAGGACTTGTTGAAGCTCCAATCTTCATCGACGATACTCCTGCTATAACCATTTACGAGATCAGGGCTAAGTGCCGCCGTCTTAAAAATCTGTACGACATTCAGGTAATTATAATCGATTATCTTCAGCTGATGAGCGGTCCGGGTGATTCAAAAGGTAACCGTGAGCAGGAAGTAAGTACTATTTCACGAGCATTAAAAGGTATTGCAAAAGAGCTGAATGTCCCCATAATAGCTCTTTCACAGCTTAACCGTAGTGTTGAACTTCGTTCGGGTTCAAAACGTCCGCAACTTTCCGACCTCAGGGAATCAGGAGCTATCGAACAGGATGCCGATATTGTATGTTTTATTCACCGGCCGGAAAAATATGGAATGGATGTTGACGAAGACGGCAACTCAACCCGGGGGATGGCCGAAATTATTGTTGCCAAACACAGAAACGGAGCCATTGGAGATATTACCCTGCGTTTCCGTGAAGAATTTGCAAAGTTCACCGAGCTCGACGATGTAAGCCCTTCATTCGGTGAAGAAACCGCAACACCCGCCGTCACCTTCGGATCAAAAATGAATGAGGATTTTAAAAAGGGAAGAGATAATTCCTTTGATATCGGGCAAAACAGGGGATTCGAGGATCAGCCATTCTGAGAGAAGTTTCACGCAAAGGTCAATTTAAGCGCAAGGGCGCAAAG
>CAYOLQ010000017.1:0-21290 GCA_964404825.1 uncultured Chitinophaga sp. | reverse complement strand
AGCCATTCTGAGAGAAGTTTCACGCAAAGGTCAATTTAAGCGCAAGGGCGCAAAGGCGCAAAGAAAAAAACGCAAAAAAATAATTTGCGTATCCCTCGCGTCTTCGCGCTTAACTTTTCGCCCTTGCGCTTAACCTTTCCATTCATCACAGGAATTTCTTCAAATCCATAAGCGACTCAATCTCATATGTTGGCTTCGAATCTGTCAGAATCTTATCGGGATTAAAAAACACCTGATCTATCCCGAAACTTTTGGCTCCGAGAATATCCACTTCAATATCATCACCAATCATCAGACACTCGTCTTTACGACCATTTACCGATGTTATAGCCCATTGGAATATTTTTGGATTAGGTTTGTTGTAGCCGATGGTCTCGGATGTAAAAACAGTATGGAAATACTTAGTGAGATCACAGTTTTTCATTTTACTGAACTGCGTTTCACGAAAACCGTTTGTTAAAATATACAAAGGATATTTTTTTTGCAGATACAAAAGAATTTCATGAGTATATGGAAATAGGATTGTTTTTTCAGTGCTGAGAATCAGATAGTCTTCACCGATATCCTTAGCCAGGTCGTGATTTTCAACACCGGCATCCCTTAATGTCAGCTCAAAACGCAATGATCTCAGTATTTCCTTTTTTATATTTCCCTCTCGGTATTGATACCAAAGGATTTCATTATGCTTATGATACGATTTTACAAAAGGCTCAGGTGATTCGAAATACTGATCCAGATTATACTTCCTGAAAACATCTGTAAGGGCTGCCCGTGAGTTGGCATCGAAGTCCCAGAGCGTCCGGTCGAGATCGAAAAAAATATGTTTGTAAACTTTCAATGGTAGCGTTTTTGCAAATGTAAATGAAAATACGAGCAAAGATTTAATGAAAACGTGATTTTCGTTATTGCACTAAAACCATTATCCGCATGAGTGGCGTCAGCGCGCCCGGGTTTCCCCTTTCCGCGTGCCGCTGAAGCTTTAGCGGAGGTGCAAGGGGCCTGAGGTAGCAGTGAATGATTTTACCTGAAGACATTGCAAAGCACATCTGCTCATAAATAATTTGGTGCAATAAGCTCAAAAAAGCCTACCTTTGCCTATTATTAAGATCCCCCGGTAAAAAATGCGGGAAAAACATGCAGGAAGTTGCCTTGCAATAAACATTCAGGTAACCTAATCGTGTAAGAACAGATAATCAAATAACAGAGAAAGTGTCAGAATTTGTACAGTTTAATTTCAAAGACGAAGTTTTTCAGGGAATAGAAGCAATGGGCTATGATAAGCCCACTCCCATTCAGATAGAAGCAATCCCGGCCATTATGCAGGGTAAAGATGTTCTGGGTTGCGCACAGACCGGAACAGGAAAAACTGCCGCATTTATTTTACCTATCCTTAACCGGCTTTGTGATAAAAGCGTTGATAGCAGGAAAATTTATACCATGATTATTGTCCCTACCCGAGAACTTGCCCTGCAGATTGATCAGCAGCTGGAAGGTTTCGGGTATTATATGAACCTCAGCTTCATTTCTGTTTACGGGGGAGGAGATTCCTCCACGTGGGAACAGCAAAAGACGGCTCTGGTGATGGGTGCCGAAATAGTTATTGCAACACCCGGAAGATTCCTTTCACATCTGGCACTGGGGTATGTTGATCTTTCGCATCTCGAATACCTTATACTCGATGAGGCAGACAGAATGCTCGATATGGGGTTTTATGATGATATTATGACAATCATCAAACTCTTGCCGAAAAAGAGACAAACGTTGCTGTTTTCCGCTACTATGCCTCCACGGATGCGGACTCTGGCTAAATCGATACTTACGAATCCTTTGCAGATTGATATCGCTGCCTCAAAACCGGCAGATGGTGCCATACAGGGTGTTTATTTACTTGAGGAGCAGCAAAAGCTCAATAAAATTGTTGAGTTATTTTCCAAAGATGATGTTTCCGGTGCGATTATTTTTGCGTCCAGTAAAATCCGGGTGAAAGAGATCAATACAGCTCTCAAAAAACTTAAGCTTAATGTTGCGGCAATTCATTCCGACCTCGACCAGAAAGAAAGGGAGCTGGTGATGCGTGATTTTAAAAACAGGAAGCTGCAGATTCTTGTTGCAACGGATATTATTTCACGGGGGATCGATGTGGAAGGCCTCGATCTTATTATTAATTATGATGTTCCAAGGGATCCGGAAGATTATATTCACCGGATCGGCCGTACTGCCCGTGCCGAGAAATCGGGAGTTGCCCTTACTTTCGTCAGTAAAAAGGATACCCCTAATCTTAAAAAAATTGAACGCTTTCTGGGAAATCCGATTTTCAAAATTCCCTCGGAAAGCTAAGGAGTCTTTGCGCATAAAAAAGATTGCCTTTCCCATATTCCTTTGCACTTAATTTGTATATTGGATGTTTAATTAGCATGCCATGGATTTTGTATTTTTAATTATTGGTCTTACCATCGGACTCATGATAGCATGGATTTTCGCGAGAATTATTTCCGGAAGCAAATCAGCTATCATCAATGAACGCGAAAAAAATCTGGAAAGCCAGTTACAGGAAACCAAAGAAACCCTGAAATCAAAAGAAATTATTCTGCTCCAGCTTACCTCTGAAGTTTCTTCGTTTAAAAACGAAAATAAAAATCTGGAGGAAAAACTTCATGCACAGAAAGAAGAAATAAGGATCCTCTATGAGAAGATGAACGTAGAGTTCAAAAATCTGGCGAATGAAATTCTGGAAGAGAAAACAAAGAAATTTACTGAGCAAAACAGGGAAAATATAGACGCCATTCTGAAACCTCTTTCCGAAAAGATTAAAGATTTTGAGAAAAAAGTGGATAAC
The DNA here is from genome assembly GCA_964404825.1 of uncultured Chitinophaga sp. Classification (GTDB taxonomy): domain Bacteria; phylum Bacteroidota; class Bacteroidia; order Bacteroidales; genus JACJXF01. The sequence goes on along the minus strand of CAYOLQ010000017.1, from coordinate 18,454 downwards.
GCTTATGTTGAAGAAACCAAACAAAGATTTTCACTAAAAGAAGAAGTCAGAAAACTCGCCGAACTGAATCTCAAAGTAAGCGAAGAAACCAAAAATCTCACCCGTGCGCTCAAAGGCGAAAGTAAAACCCAGGGAAACTGGGGGGAAATGATTCTCGAAAGTATTCTTGATAAAAGCGGACTTGTTAAAGACCGGCAATATTTTGTGCAACAGAATCGTAAAGATGAAGAGGGTAAGAGCCTGCGACCCGATGTTGTTGTTGAATACCCTGGCGAACGATATGTAATAATCGATTCAAAGGTTTCACTTACTGCTTACGAGCGTTATTTTTCATCGGAAGATAAGCAGGAACAGGAAAAACATTTGTCGGAGCACCTTAACTCACTTAAAACTCATATTCTCTCATTAAGTAAAAAGAATTATCAGGAATTATATGATGTTAAAACTCTCGACTTTGTAATGTTGTTTATGCCGGTTGAACCCGCTTATCTTGTTGCAATTGAAAAAGATCCTGAATTATGGAACTTTGCCTATGAGAGAAGAATTTTACTGATGAGTCCCACCAACCTTATCGCCGCATTAAAAATGATTTCCAGCCTCTGGCGACAGGAATCGCAAAACCGCAATGCAAGGGAAATTGCCAAAAAAAGTGGTGAACTCCTTGACAAGTTTTACAGCCTGCTGGATGATCTGGTTGATGTGGGTAATAAATTGAAATCGACTCAGAAATCATACGACGATTCGATGAACAAACTCAATACAGGAAAAGGGAATCTGATGAAACGGGCAAAAGACATTGAACAACTGGGAGCCAGGCCACTCAAATCTGCACCAAGGCAGCTTGTCGAAGGGAATGATGCTGAAGAGGAAAGTGAAGAAAATATTCAAAATGACAGGAACTCAATCTGATCGTATTACTGGTTTATACTTATTTTACAGTATTCCATTCGTCAGGATTGTTCATCCAATCTTCAATTTCCAGTTCTTCTTCCATTAAGCTGTTTTCACTCCAGTTGGTTTTCATCATCCAGTCTTCCAGCACCATTTCCTGTTCTTCAAAATCAACTTCTTCTGTAAATTCAGAACTGTTGTTTGTCTTCCAGTCAGCGGGATTCTTCATCCAGTCCTCAAGGGTTTCTTCAGTCCAGTCAGAATAATCCGCATTGGTTTTGATTACTGCATTAGTTATTTCTTTTTTGCTGTTCGAAAGTAAATTCTTACTGATATATGCAAGTGAATTATCGTTAAAAGCTTTTTGTGCTGAGATGTTAGTACTTACAAGGCTCATAACCACTATAGCGGCTGTGATTACGAATAATCTGCTGTTGGTTTTGTTACTTGTTTTCATTTGTTTAATTTTTAATTGTTACTGTTGGAAGGCAATAAACATTATCTGTGCCAAACTCCATAAGTAACACAAAAACAATTAAATACAAGTATTCCTTTGAATTCTCAGAATGCTAAGAAAAGTTAAAACTGAACGTAAGGGTACATAAAGTGTCCGATATCGGACAAGTAGAAAAAGCTTTTAGCCAAAAGAGAACTTTTTTTCATTTGTAATCCTTATTATTCAGAAAATTTAAACGAGAGATTTCAACTTTAAGAAGGAGTAAAGCGCGGTGGCCCGAAAAAATGGCCGCGATCCCGATGTACATCGGGACTTGTGGGTAAAGGCCGGGATGATTTATTGATTCAAACCCGCCAGAACAATAACAATCTCACCCTTAATAGCCTTATCCTTAAAATGAGCCAGCACCTCAGAAAGCGGGCCCTGTTTGTTTTCTTCGTAAATCTTGCTGAGTTCCCTAGAAACAGAACAAATCCTTTCCTCTCCGAATGTTTCAATAAACTGTTCAAGGGTTTTAATCAGGCGGTAGGGCGATTCGTAAAATACCATTGTACGGGATTCATCTTTCAATTCCTGAAGTTTTTTCATTCTTCCTTTTTTCTGTGGGAGAAATCCCTCGAAACAAAACCGATCGGCAGGTAATCCTGAATTTACCAGGGCCGGAATAAGTGCGGTGGCTCCCGGCAGGCACTCAACAGGAATATTGTTTCTCAGACACTCCCTTACCAGAAGAAAACCGGGATCGGAAATACCGGGTGTGCCGGCATCGCTTACAAGTGCAATCGTCTGCCCGGCAAGTAAATCCTGAATCACAAAATTCAAACTCTTATGCTCGTTAAATTTATGATGCGAGCGTACGGATTTTTCGATACCGAAATGTTTGAGAAGAAAAATAGTTTTCCGGGTATCTTCTGCCAGAATATGATCACAGCTTTTCAGAATTTCAATAGCCCTGAAAGTCATATCCTGCAGGTTACCGATGGGAGTAGGAACCAGATAGAGTTTACTCATTTGATGAAGTAATAAATTTTCTCCGAACCAGATTCAGGAGCATCTGAACCGGTTCACTTTCCATATCCCATTGAAACCGGTTTATCAGCAGGGTAAAGGCATCATTGAAATTATGCGATTCATCCAGATCTGCCATTGTCTGTCGGAACAACTCTGCATTTCCGGCAAAAAGTTCACGGATAAAGTAAAATTTGTCATTTATCCCAAGACTTCCTGCAATACTCTTTATGGGCTGAGCCTGATGTTTTGATGAGATATCTTTCTTTACGTTTTGTTCGCCTAATTTTTCGTTTACGAATTTTTTCTCTTCACCGACTTTTAAATTCTCCGTGGTTTTTTCAACTTCTGGTGCTGCCGGTGCAGGTTTTTGAGGTAAATCAGCAATGATTTCCTTAGGTTCTGAAGGTGCTGCATTCACAGTTTCATGCTTCGATGTTACCGGTGTTTCTGCAACCGGCATGGGATCTGCTGATTTTTTATCGGCCACCGGAACTTCCCTGACAGGATTGGATTCACCGTCTGCCTTAAACATCAGAAGTAAATCATAAACGTTGCGTAAACGCGACAGAGCCAGGTCTAATTCAATATTGGGTATTCTGGAATAATTTTTGAAATTGCTTACTAACTTTTCTATATCTTGTATATCTTTAGTTACAATTTCCAGGGTGGTTTTATACTCCATAATTAGTTGAATTGGTTATCCTTGTACAAAAATAGCTATATTATTATTAATATCTTTACTGCTTCTCCGGGTTTTTAAATGGAAGAGCAACGGGTTGCAAGCCTGATTATTCTGATGGAGAAAACCGGATATGGAAAATGATTACGACATTTATCTGAAATGACAAAATATCCAATAAATAAAAACAGACTCTGTTTTATGAATTTACCGCTCTTGTGGACCATTACTCCAAAAGGATTCAGTTATTCAACCTACAGACTAATTCCTTAAGAAATGTTCCTTGAAAATTCCATAAACCGGAGTGAAAAGAGAGGCTGGATAGAAGTAGTCTGCGGTTCCATGTTTTCGGGAAAAACGGAAGAGCTTATCCGTCGCCTGAAACGGGCAAAATTTGCGAAACAAAAAGTTGAAATTTTTAAACCTAAGGTCGATACCCGCTATTCGGCTGTTGAGGTGGTTTCACACGACGAAAATACAATTCTCTCCACACCCGTTGAAACATCTGCTGCGCTTCTTTTACTCACTTCGGATGTGGAAGTCGTTGGAATCGATGAAGCACAGTTTTTTGATATGGGCCTTATCGAAGTATGTAACAAACTTGCTTCTCAGGGTATCCGGGTTATAGTGGCCGGACTCGATATGGATTATCTTGGCAGACCGTTCGGACCTATTCCCGCACTCATGGCTACAGCAGAATATGTTACCAAAGTGCATGCAATCTGCGTAAAATGCGGAAACCTTGCCAACCACTCACATCGCACGGGTTCAGGCGATAAGCTTGTAGTACTGGGCGAAACAGATATGTATGAACCTCTCTGCCGTTATTGTTTTTCCAAATCTTTTGCCAGACAAACGAAAGGAGGAAAGACCTAGCATGTTGGCTTATTCCCTCTCTCAGATATCGAAAATAGTTTCAGGCTCTCTCTCGGGGGATCAAAATCGTAGCATCGAACGGTTCTCCATCGATAGCAGAACATTATCGAACCCAATGAATACAGCTTTTATAGCTATCAGGGGAGAAAGACACGATGGACATTTCTTTGTCCGTGAACTGATATCTGCCGGAGTTGATGTGTTTCTGGTTAACAACGATTTCGATCCTCCGAAAACAGAAAAAAAAGTTAACTGGATTCTTGTTGATGACACTCTGAATGCATTGCAAACGCTGGCTGCCTGGCACCGTGCTCACTCAAACGCACGTATGATAGGGATTACAGGTTCAAACGGAAAAACAATTGTGAAAGAGTGGATTTACCAGTCCCTCAGAGATTCCCTGCCGGTATTCCGGAGTCCCCGCTCGTATAACTCACAGGTTGGTGTTCCTCTATCAGCTCTGATGATTCGTGAGCGCGATGAGATAGCCGTTCTCGAGGCCGGTATTTCAAAACCCGGTGAAATGGTGCGTATTGAAAGGATTTTATCACCCGAAACCGGCATAATTACTAACCTGGGCGAGGCACATCAGGAAAATTTTTCATCCCCCTATGAAAAACTCTTCGAAAAAATCAGACTTTTTGTTCACTCCGCAACAATAATTTATTGCCGCGATCACGAGGACATTCATTCAATCCTGAGAAAAGAATTTCCCGAAAAGAAATTTCTGTGCTGGGGAAGAAATCCGGAATCGGATTTTGTTGTTAGTGAAGTTAATGACCTGCCAGATGGTATACATTTCAGCTTATCAGGTCAGAAGAAAAACAAAATCCGCATCCCGTTTCATGATCACGCATCTCTTGAAAATGCCATGCACGTTGCGGTTCTGCTTTTTCATCTCGGATATTCTGATGAATTTGTGAAAAATGCTTTATCGGAGATTGAACCGGTAGAAATGCGCCTTGAATTTCTGAAAGGTATTCATTCTTCAACACTTATAAGCGATACCTATAATTCCGATCTGGCTTCCCTCGCAAATGCGCTGGACCTTTTGCTTCGTCAAAAACAACATAAACGCCGGACGCTTATTCTTTCCGATATTCTTCAGAGTGGTCGCACCGATGAAGACCTGTATGCCGAGGTTGCCGCCATGATTGCTGAAAAAGAAGTAAGCCGTTTTATCGGGATCGGGCCCTCAATAATGAAAATGCAGTCGCTGTTTCCCGATACATCCCTGTTTTTTGAGAACACAGCTGCATTTCTCCGTGCATCAGGCATGCTGAGTTTCAGAGATGAAGCCATTCTGGTAAAAGGTGCCAGAAAATTCGGTTTTGAAAAGATCTCACGGGAACTGCAGTTCAGGACACATCAGACTGTAATGGAAATAAACCTGAATGCAATGGTTCAGAACCTGAACTTCTACCGCAGTCTGCTGAAACCCGGTACCCGCATTATGGCTATGGTCAAAGCATTCTCGTATGGAAGTGGAAGTTTTGAAATCGCCAGCCTCCTTCAGTTCCACAAGGTTGAATACCTCGCGGTTGCCTATATTGACGAAGGAATAGATCTGCGTTCCAATGGAATTTCATTGCCCATAATGGTTATGAATCCTGAATCAGGAAATTTTAAATCCCTTGTGGAATATGGCTTGCAGCCGGAAATTTATAGTTTTGACGGTCTCATGGAATTGGCCCGGTTTCTTGAAAAGAATGATATCACCGACTATCCGGTTCACATAAAACTTGATACCGGAATGCACCGGCTTGGATTTTTTGAAAATGAACTCGACGAGCTGGCTTTGGAATTGAATTCAGGGCGTTTCAAACTCGTTTCGGTTTTTTCCCACCTGGCAGCAAGTGACGAGGCAGAGCATGACGATTTCACCCTCAGACAAATAGCAAATTTCAGAATGATGATTGCAAAACTGAAAAAGCTGATTCCGGGCGATTTTATGGTTCATATTCTGAATTCTGCCGGAATTGAGAGGTTTCCTGAAGATCAAATGGATATGATACGACTTGGAATCGGATTGTACGGTGTAAGCGGGAATTTCCGCGAACAGCTGGTTGAGGTAAGTACATTTAAAACCAGTATCTCACAGGTTCGTGAACTGGAACAGGGTACAAGTATCGGATATAGCCGCAAAGGGTATCTCGGAGCGAAAAGTAAAATAGCCACTATTCCGGTTGGCTACGCCGATGGCCTTCCAAGGAGTCTGGGTAATGGTAAGGGCAGTTTTCTTGTAGCCGGCAAACAAGTACCAACAGTAGGGAACATTTGTATGGACATGTGCATGATTGATATTACCGGAACCGAAGCGAAAGCAGGCGATGAAGTTATTATCTTTGGGAAGGAGCATCCGGTACAAATAATTGCAACGGCTTCAGAAACAATACCGTATGAAATTCTAACAGGAATTTCCGAAAGGGTTAAACGAATATACTTTCAGGAATAAATTTTAAGCGATGCAGAAACTATCTGTTGTAATCATCACTCTGAATGAGGAAAAGAATATCGGACGATGTCTTGAATCGGTAAAAGATATTGCCGATGAGATAGTTATCGTCGATTCTTTTTCAACCGATTCCACAGAAGAAATTTGCAAAAAGTACAATGCCCGCTTTATAAAACACGAGTTTAACGGACATATAGAACAGAAAAACTGGGCAATTGAACAGGCAACCTATCTTCATGTTTTATCCCTCGATGCGGATGAAGAGCTTTCGGAAAGCTTAAAAAAATCAATCCTCGAAGTTAAGGGCGACTGGAGATACGATGGTTATTATTTCAACCGCTTAACAAATTACTGTGGAAAATGGATACGCCACACCAGCTGGTATCCTGCGCGAAAACTGAGATTGTGGGATCGCTCAAAGGGAAAGTGGGGTGGACTAAATCCACACGATAAATTCAAACTCGATAAAGGATCATCCCGGAAATTCCTGAAAGGTGATTTATTACACTATTCGTATTACTCCATAAATGAACATATTGCGCAAATCAATTCATTTAGTTCCATTGTTGCAAAGGCCTATCTGAAGGAGAACCGCAGAGCAAGTTATATAAACATAATATTCCATCCTCTCTGGAGACTTTTTCGTGATTATGTCATAAAGCGAGGTTTTATGGATGGTTTTTTCGGCCTGGTTATTAGCGTGAATTCCGCACATGAGACTTTTCTGAAATACATTAAACTCAGGAACCTTGTAAGAGAGCAGGAACTCAGTGAAAGAGACAGAATTTGCTTTTTTAATTCAGCAATATCCTGGGGAGGTGGTGAAAAATGGCATTATGATGTATCAGAGCACCTCTTTGTAAAAAATTACAATGTATTGGTTGTAACAAATGAACAATCTGAACTTTACAGCAGAATTGCAAGTACAACCATTCCACACCGTGAGTTTGCAATCTCTAATCTGTCTTTTCTGAATCCGGTAAAACTCATTCGTCTCAGCAGATTTTTCAAAAGGGAAAAAATAGGCTGCATTATTATAAATCTTTCATCTGATCTTAAAGCCGCGGGAATTGCTGCAAAATTAGCAGGGGTTAAGAATATTATCTACAGAAGGGGAAGTGCCATTGCCATTCGTAACACAATCCTGAACCGCTATCTTTTCAAAAATGTGATAACCCAGGTAATTGCAAACTCAGAAGAAACAAGCAGAACAATTACCCTGCGAAACAATAATCTGATAGACGAAAACCGTATAAACGTTATTTATAACGGAATAGAACTTGAAAAATATAACGATGAAAAATTTGAAACAGTCTACAAACGCAAAGAAGGAGAAATAATTATTGGAAATGCAGGGCGTCTGTCTGAAGAAAAAGGTCAGATTTACCTTCTGCAACTTGCCAGAATATTGAAAGACAAAGGATATAAGTTCAGGATTCTGATTGCCGGTACCGGAAAACTTGAAGCCAGACTTCAGAAAGCTGCCCGCCAGTTAAAAGTTGAAGATGAAATAGTTTTCCTCGGTTTTGTTGACAATATCAGGAGATTTAACCAGAGTATCGATATTTTCATTCTTACATCTTTGTATGAAGGATTTGGTTATGTTCTTGTTGAGGCCATGGCAGAGAAAAAACCTGTGGTTGCTTTTGATATACGCAGTTCAGCTGAAATTGTGAAAAATAATGTTTCCGGATTTCTGGTTGAAAGTCTGAACGTTGATGCTCTGAGTCAAAAGGTAGAGGAATTAATAAAAAACAGTGACCTGCGAATAAAAATGGGAAAAGAAGGAAGAAAGAGGGTTGAGGAGATTTTTACTTTTGATCAGACACTGACTCATGTAGAAACACTTATTCACAGGGAAATGAATTTAAATATAATTCACAAGCCCTGATGGCTCGCTTCAGTGTCTGAAATCCAATAGTATTTTACGCTTCGTGATGTTTGATACTTTCCCGGTGTCCGTACCTTCGGAAATACTCTTCTTTATTATGTTTCCAGCGATTATGCGTCCAGAGCCAGTATGCGGGTTCCGTAGTAATCTGATTTTCCAGTAATTTCAAAAACTTTTCGGTAATCTCGTATTCTTTGGTACTTCCGGGATCGTCTGTTATAAGTGTGAATTCACTTTCATAATACCCTCTTTTTACCCTGGAAATATTGAAGAAAACAACAGCCGAATCGAGCTTTTTCGCCAGCTTTTCCGGACCTAAAACCACAGGTGTATCCTGGTGCAGAAGCCTTGTCCAGTATTGAATATTTTTCATGAGAGGCCTCTGGTCTGCAGCAAAATATGAAATATTGAGTGTGTTGCTTTTTTGATATTCTGTGAGTACCCTGAGAACCTTTTCAACCGGAACAACTTCGGCACCAAAGCGCTGCCGGGTATTTATAAACATACGGTCAAAGTATCGGTTGTGCAAAGGCTTATAAACCGGAAGACACTTATGTTTAACGTATTTGGGGAGGGTTACCGACCATTCCCAGTTGGCATAATGTCCGAAAATTAGAATGATGCTTTTACCCCGGGAATGAAGTTCGTTGATAAGCTCCGGATTTTTATAACGAAAACGGTCTAAAACATCCTTTTCCTTCATAAAAATAAAAATTGTCGATTCCATAAAAAAATCACAGAAAAAGCGATAGAAGCGACGTGCAGTTTTTTTTACCTGCTTTTCATCCCATTCAGGAAAAGAATTTCTCAGATTTTTAAATACAAGTTTTTTGCGGTAGGGAATTACATAATATATCAGGAGAAAAACTATGTCTGTCAGGAAATACAGAATCTTCATGGGTAACCTGGTTAGGAGCCAAATCAGTCCATAAAGAATATAAAAGGAAATTAATTGCATGTTGGTGGAATTGCAGGTTAAAAGTAGTATTTTTTTTGCGACATGAAATGCCGGTTTTATTTTTACAAACACTGACACACCTGAATCCCCTCTTTTTTAGTAGTTTTGCACAAACTCAAAATCCGCCAAGTTGACAGCCTTCAAGAATTTTGGTTTATTTCTCGAAAAAAATCCAAAATACCTATACGGTTTTATAGTCATTTTACTCTTTCCGGCCCTCCTCATAAATCTGGGTTTATATCCCTTTAATCTTGATGAAGCAACCCGCGCTGTTGTTGCTCTGGAAATGAAATTTTCCGGGAACTACTTGATCCCAACAATCAATGGTGAGTTTTATTATAACAAACCACCGCTGTTTAATTGGTTCCAGCTGGTTTTTGTGAATTTTGCCGGCTCTATGGAAGAGTGGGTATTCCGTATGCCTGTTATTGTTTCATTATTGGGATTCGGGTTAACAGTATTTCTGACTCTCAGAAAGGAAACCAATTCAAGAATAGCCTTACTGGCTGCATTTGCTGTTATTACCTCAGGGAGAATACTGTTTTACGATTCATTTAAGGGATTAATCGACATCAGTTTTTCCTGGATTATTTACCTGAATTTCTGGACCATATACAACAATTTCAGAAAAGAAAGATTCCTGAGGCTCTTTGCATTTTCATGGCTGCTGACTGCTTTGGGATTTCTTTTAAAAGGAATGCCTGCACTTGTATTTCAGGGGATCAGCTTACTTGTTTATTTCACAAGTCAGAAATCTTTCAGAAAACTTTTCAGCATACATCATTTTACCGGAGCCTTAAGCCTTCTTGTCCCGGTTGGATTATACCTGTTTCTTTATAATCAGGAAAATTCATTGTCGTATTATATTGAAAATCTGTGGACCGAATCCGCCAAAAGAACTCCTATCTCAAATACCTTACTTAGCACGGTAAAGCATTTTTTTGCCTTCCCCCTGAATTTTATTTTTTATTTTCTGCCCTGGTCTGTTCTGGTAGTGGTATTGTTTTCAGGCAAGGTTATAGCTCTGGTAAAAAAGGAGGGCTATTTAGTTTTCCTGACTATAGTATTCATATCCAATATTTTGGTTTATTGGATTTCCCCTGCAATTTATCCGCGTTATCTGTTTATGTTTCTGCCTTCCTTTTTTGCAATACTTTCATTTGCCTATTTTAAAACCGATGACAACTCCCCCATAAAGAAATACTTCCTTCACCCTTATTTTCACCTGATTGCATTAATAGTTGTTTTATCGTGTTTCTCGCTTGGGTTTATTCTGGATTCTTCACAATTTGGGCATTTCAGATTAAAAATTACTGTCCTGTGTATTCTGGCACTTATTCTTTCAGCACTTTATCTGCGTTTTAGAGCCGAACGGGTTTTTATACTTGTTGGTTTTATACTTTTGATACGAATCGGATTTAATTTTTTTGCATTTGATGACAGGCTGAAAAGCGGAATTGAAGAGTATCAGAAAACCGACACAATAGCAATGGCAAGAAGTACAATGGGCAAACCCCTTTACCTTTACGAAGATTGTCCGATTCATAATTCCAGTACATTTTATATTGAAAGGGAAAGAAAGGAAATTCTGGCACGGTGGAGAGGGGAGATGACAAGGGGTAATCTTTATATTGTTCCGGAAAAGCAAATCACAGAACTCCCGCAGCATAAGGTTCTGACAGTTTTTGAAACGAACCTGTATTTTTTGAAACTGGCTGTTATTGAAATCCAATAAAAAAGCCGGAAATCGTCAGATTCCGGCTCAAAGTCTTTTACCCTAAAAAGAATTAACCCAAATCGCTTATCCGCTCCAGTTTTGCAACTTCAGTGATTTTGATTTTCCTTCCGTCAATAGCTATAACTCCTTCCTGAGCAAATGTTGACAAGGTTCGGATTGCATTGGAAGTAGTCATATTGGAAAGATTAGCTACATCTTCGCGTGAAAGATAAATCTTGATTGTCTGTCCGTCTTCTTCGTATCCATAGGTGTCCTTAAGGAATATAAGTGATTCGGCAAGTCTGCCGCGTATATGCTTTTGCGTAAGGGTAACCGTACGATTATTGGAAAAACCAAGCTCCGTTGCGAATGATTTGATGATGCTGAGGGAGAATTCCGGATTACTCCGGAGCAATCTGTAAATAGTATCTTTATCAATTATGCAAACAACAGAATCCTCGATCGCTACAGCTGTGGCTGTATGATGTTCTTCGGCAAACAATGCCCTGTATCCGATAAAGCCAACCGGTTTGGCCATTCTTACTATCTGCTCCCTGCCGCCTACACCTTCCTTGAAAACTTTTACTTTTCCTTCCGATAAGCTAATCAGAGCGTTGGGCTTATCTCCCTCTTTAAAAATTATTTCACCTTTTTTGTAGTAGGCGCAAACATGATCTTTTTTAAGTAACTCTTTTTCTTTTAGTGAAAGAACGTGAAATACCGATTTCGGGTCATCAATGCAGTTATCACAATTTAATACCCTTTCGTGCATCTTATGTAATTTTATTCGTTAGTGTGTTGAATAACACAAAGGTAGAAATATTTATTAATTAAGATCTTAAAAGCAGAAAAATCTGAGAGCCTCTCCATCAGTACTTCGCCACCAGTGGAAGCCTTCTTCCTCCCCCAAAAGCTTTTGAAGATATTCTTAGTATCGGGGGAGTCTGGTATCTCTTGTATTCATTCATATTTACCAGACGTATTACCTTTGTTACGATTGCCTCACCGAACCCCAAGGCAATTATCTCATCAGCAGTTTTCTGATGTTCAATATATTCCTGCAGCACCTTATCCAGTATGTCATATTCAGGCAAGGAATCGGAATCTTTCTGATCGGGTCGCAACTCTGCAGAAGGTGGTTTGAGAAGGATATTTTCCGGTATCAGTTGTGTCTTTTTGTTGATGTACTTGGCAAGCAGGTAAACGTCCGTTTTATACACATCCCCCAAAACAGATAATCCCCCGCTCATATCGCCGTAAAGCGTTCCGTAACCAACGGCTGCCTCGCTCTTGTTGCTTGTATTCAGTAAAATATTTCCAAACTTGTTGCTGTAAGCCATCAACAGTACGGCTCTTATTCTCGACTGAAGGTTCTCTTCGGTAATATCGAATTTACAGCCTTCAAAAATACCTGACAGGTTTTGGTTGAATAGCTGGTAAAGATCTTCTATTTTGACAATATCATAGGAAATACCCAGGTTTTCAGCCAGTAAAACAGAATCGGTCACCGAATGGCCGGATGAAAACCCCGAAGGCATTAAAAGAGCATGAACATTGTCTTTTCCAAGGGCTTTTGCTGCTAAAACCAGGGTAATGGCAGAATCAATTCCTCCGGATAATCCCAGAACAGCTCTGCTGAAACCTGTTTTTGAGAAATAGCCTTTAATGCCTGTAATAAGGGCGTCGTGAATCATACCTATTCTTTCAGGCGGATTCGAACCGGCAGGTTTAGTCTGGCCCAGGAGATCTTCGGTATCAATTATTTTTATATCGGGGGAGAAATAGGCCAGCTGCGTTATAATCCGGCCCCTGGTATCAATTGCCATACTCCCGCCTTCAAATATCAACTGTGTCTGCGCCCCTACCTGATTTACATATATAACGGGAAGCTTGTGTTTCTTGGCTTTCCCGGTGAAAATGCCTTTTTTTAGCTCAATACGTGTATGCGAGAAGGGTGATGCGGCAATATTGATTACCAGGTCTGGTCCCAGTTTGCTTAGCTCTTCGAGGGGATGCCGGGTATACAACCTTCCACGCGAAAACTCATTTTCAACCGGCTGATCGTCCCATAAATCTTCACAGATCGTAAGAGCTATCTTTTTATCTTTAAAATCTAAGAGTCTGAAAACTCGGTTAGGCTCAAAGTACCTGTATTCATCGAAAATGTCGTAAGTTGGCAATAAGGATTTGTTGATCACCTGTTTTATCTCTCCCCCGAAAAGAAAATATGCCGAATTAAATAGCATCTTTCCCTCATTTGCAGAGTTAAGTGATGGGCCACCGATAATGACGCCAATTGTGTCGCATATTTTTGCAATTTTTTCAATTTCCCGAATCGACTTTTCAACAAAATCTTTTCTTTCCAGTAAGTCAAGGGGAGGGTAACCGCAGATCGACAACTCAGAAAACACTACTAATTCAGCTTTCCGGCTGCGTGCATTTTCAATGGCAAGAACGATATTTCCGGTATTTTCAGCGAAATTCCCGATATGAAAATCAAGTTGAGCAAGAGCAATTCTCATTATTTCAATGCTTAGAAAAGTATTCCGAGTTTTATTGTCAGTGAATTAATATTGATTTTATCAACAGATCTGGAAGTTACATCCACGAACCCTGAGGAATAGCCTAAGCCGCCTATAATTGCGGTTGATCCTCCCAGAGAATACTGAACACCCAGGTTAATGAAATAATTCATATTGAAAAGCATGATATCTTCTGCGATATTGTCTTTACTTAAACTCCCGGATTCATCGCTTGCCCTGTCGCGAATATTAACCATTGGCGTTACACCAAGGTTTGCGAAAAAAGTTGTATACCCGATTTCATTGGTTTTGAATTTAAGTCCCAGTGGAATACTTATATACTGCAACTTATACGTGATGGTATTTCCGGCAGGAACGGAAGCATAACCCGATGTAAGTGTAAACCTGATGGTGTCAGGGTATTGAAGTTTACCACCAATATTGTTAATCGTAAGTCCCGTTGAGAATGCATAATTCTCAGCGAAAAAGAAATCAATACCCATGCCTGCATTAACACCCATTACTGCTCCACGTGGTTTAATATCCTTTGAGTCCGGCACCATCCAGGAAAACTGAGGGTCAACAAGCAGGCTGAAGCGAGCCGACTGTGAGAAAACCGCTGATGGGATTAGAAGGAAAAGAAGTAATATTGTTTTTTTTATCATGGCCATAAGAATTGAATTTTGGACAGGTAACGCGGAAAAAGTATATCTATAATGCTAAATTTGCATGCGTACCGTACAAAAATAAGAAAATTTAACGTTAATCTTTTAAAGTAATCAGAATGCACATGAGGCTTTTAGTAATTTTTTTTGTGGTAATTGCAGTTTTAACGGGATCCTGCAGGAAATCCAACCATGGACTGCGAATAATCGGGGAGCCGGTTAGCATTAGCATTGAAAGGTTTGACCGACAGCTTTTTTTGATGGATCAGGACACACTTCCGGCATCCATTTCCTGGTTTTATAAACAATACACCGACTTTCTTGATGTTTTCAGCTATCATATAATTGCAGTGGGAAGCCCTTCCGCAAGGGATTATCAGGCCTATCTGGCCATGTTTTTAAACGACAGGCTTAACAGGGAGGTTTTTGAGGAAACCCATAGAATATTTCCTGATTTGCAGGAACTGGAAAAGGAATTAAGCATTGCTTTCAGTTTATATAAATCTGCTTTTCCTGATCGTGAAATACCGCGTGTTGTATCGTATGTAAGCCGGTTTAATCATCCAAATTTTACGGTTGCTGATTTTATAGGGATCGGGCTCGACCGTTATATGGGAACCGAATCGGAATATTATAAAAAGCTTGATTTACCTGATTATGTTAAAGTAAATATGTTTCCCGAAAAAATAGCTTCTGATGTAATGTACACATGGGCTTCGGCGGTATTCCCTTTTAACGATTCAATATCAAATGTTATGGCAAAAATAATACATGAGGGAAAGCTGATGTATTTCGTTCAAAACATGCTTGATAATGAACCGGACAGCCTGATTTTCGGATATTCAAAAGCTCAGATGAAGTGGGTAAAAGAAAATGAAGAGCAGATGTGGACATACCTTGTTGAACATAAGCTCTTATTTTCGAGGGATGCCATGGATATCCGGAAGCTTACCGGAGTTGCTCCTTTTACCTACTTCTTTTCAAACGAATCACCCGGTCGTGCCGGTACATATATTGGCTGGAGAATTTTTACAGAGTATGCAGAAAGAAATCCGGATCTCAGTTTTTCGGAAATGATGCTGGAAACCGATTATGAAAAGATACTCCGTTTATCTAAATACAATCCCTAGAAAACCTTAAAATAACAAAGGTGCAAGTCTGCAATATCAAATTGCGCTTGCACCTTTGCCTTTTAAGCTGACTTTTCTATCTCGAAAGCATAGTTTTTCTTACAATAACTGTATTATCCACCATGATTCTTAAGTAGTACAATCCGCTGATGAAATGCACATCTTCAGCTTTCAGCTCCAGTTTGTGATTTCCTGCAGACTGAGATTCATCAAGAATCATTGCAATCTTTTCACCAACTACGTTGTATACCTCCACCTTCATTTTTGAAGGTTTTTGCAGACTATAGCTTATGGTGGTAAGATTGGTAAACGGACTCGGGTAAACAGAAAGTCTGAGTGCATCGGCATTTACATTTGATACACCTGTACCCTGAAGTCTGTTATCTTCGAGGTTCGACAATGAATGAACAAACGGACCTGAGCTGGCTTTCTTGCCTCCTATTTCTGCAGGATCACATGCATTTGCTTTCACTCCACCTACCCTGTAATACATTTTCTGTGATAATGCTGAAGGAGTACCATCAGTATATGCAAGGAAAGAAGATGAAATAGTTGCCAGTTCTGTAAGTACAGTTGAGTCGGATCCCCTGAAAATAGCGTAGCTGTTAAAGCTCATGGAACCATTTTCAACTCCGTATTCCTGCCAGTTAAGGTTTACACCATTATCTGAACTAACATATTGCAGGAACATGGTTTTATGCCATTTACTCTTGGCCGATTCATTACCGCAGGTGTCAACAGCACTAATTTTGTATTTGTATTGCTGTTGCTCTGGTTTCGATTCTCCATCCACAAAAACGGAGATATCATCGAAAGGAACAACTCCAATCAAATCATAGTTGTTCTGAATATTACCTTCGCGGTAAACATTGTAGCTTGCTATCCCCACACCATGAGTTTTTTCCCATACCACCATATTCTTGCCTGTCTCAAGGTCAATTGTTACAAGACATATTTCTTCACCTTCATATGGATATGCTGCCACAACAGTAGCATCAGAAACATCGGATAAACATTCGTTTTGTGTAACCGACAACGATACTGCTTTGGTACCCGGAGTTGCCCATGAAACCTGTATCGGGCCTTGTCCGCTTCCGGAAGTTATTACTCCCCCGTCAAGACTCCAGTTGTAGCCTGCATCGGTAGGAGCACTGCCTGTATAAAACAGAACTGCAGCATCTGTTCCACAAGTGGCTGCCGGAGCGTCAAAGGTGGATGTTGGTTTTTCCCTGACATTCACTATTTTAAGTGTAGGCTGACTTTCACAATTGTTTTGTGTAACGGTAAGACTTACAATTTTATCACCCAGACTACTCCAGTTTGAGTTTACCGGACCGGAACCTGTTGCGCTGGATGGATTTCCTTCACTAAAGGTCCATGCAAACGATTTACCAGTAGCCGACCCGACGTAAGAGAAACTGCCATTTGCCGTACCACAAACAAACTGGGGAGCATTAAAATCTGATGCAGGAATTGCATTTACCGTTACCTTAACAGCGTCGGTATTTATACAGCCGTTCGTGTCGGTTACAGTAACTGTGAATGTGTTAGCTCCTGCAGGAGGAGTTGCAATAGGATTTGAAATAGCGGGATCATTCAGGTAACCAGCGTTATTCCATAAATATCCTGTTCCACCGGTTGCGAGAAGCTGTGCACTTTCACCGGCACAGATGGCTACATCATCTCCGGCACTAACCGTTGGTAATGCATTAAAAGTAATTGTTGCATTATCGCTTGCGGTTACGCCACACTCATTTGTTATAGTAACAGAATAATTGGCTGTAGTGTTTACAGTTATTTTTCCAGTACTAACACCTGTACTCCAGCTGTATCTCGAATTGTAATTATTCGCAAAAGTGTCGGCAACAAGCTGATAAGACTGATTTGCACAAAGAACCTGATCAGCATACAGACTCACAGCAGGCGTATAGCAGCCCCCTTTGCCGGTTCTTTGTATAATACCTCCGGTTCCGCCAACCCAGCCGTGATCGGAATTGAACATTCTTATTTTATTCAGAGATCCAATATCGGTTATTTTCTGGGTTACCCAATGGGCACCGCCATCCCAGGTTTTCATAATCGCAGGTTTTTGCACGCCATCCCATATGTAACCGGCAGCCCAGCCATTATTTGCATCAGTGAAGTCTACTGAAACCGGATAGATGTTAGCATTAATATTTGCAACGTTGACCTGTGTCCAGGTGGAACCTCCGTTTACTGTAGTGAAAATACCTTTGTAGACTCCGTTGGTTACAAAATGCCCTGTTGTTGAGCTGGTAAAAGCCATATCCTGAATAAAACCATTGGTTCCGGTTGAAAGTTCAGACCAATTGGTACCTCCGTTTATGGTTTTAAACATTTTACCTGATGCGCCACTCACATAAACTGTATTTGCATCAGCAACATAAACTGAATATAGGTCGACATCAGTTACAGGTGAGGCATCATTTTTAAAACTTACTTTTGTCCAGGTAGCCCCGCCGTCGGCTGTTTTGGCTATAATTCCACCTGTACCGACAAACCATCCGGTTGTTGCATTCAGGAAATGGAAATTATAAACATAGAAGTAGCTTGTATTTACAATGCCGAAATTTGTTCTCCAATCGGTGTAGGTCCAGTTTGTTCCGCTATTCGTGGTTCGGGTGATACCGTTGTAGCCACCCACCATGCCTGAGCTTCCTGATGTAAAATATATGCTCCTCCAGTAGCCGTTATACCCGGTTACAAAAGAAGACCAGTTTGTACCACCGTTAACTGTATACAATACCTTGTCGGCATCGCTGGTTACAGCCCAGGCAACATTTTCCGATACTGCTGAAACATCGGTAATATTTAATCCGCTTCCGGAGGTCTGTTTATACCATCCGTTAGGATAGGAAGGTTCGTTAACTATAAGAACTGCCGCACCACTGGTAACCGAATTACATCCTGTTACAACGCAGCGGTATGAGCCGGCATCGCTTGCTTTCAGAACCGGAATGGTATAGGAAGAAGATGTGGCACCACTGATATTCACAGTGTTATATTGCCATTGGTACGAAGTAATACGTCCATTTGCTGTAACGTTAAAGGTTACGCTTTCACCAACAATTTTGGTTGCTCCGGAGGGAGTACTTACTCCGGAAACCAGCGAATATACATAAAGAATAGCATCATAGGAAGTTAATTGCTGTCCGGCACCACCTGAAACTACGCAACGGAA
>CAYOLQ010000016.1:0-50911 GCA_964404825.1 uncultured Chitinophaga sp. | reverse complement strand
GAATTGATTTTGGAGGTTAGATATGTCCTTTGGTGAGTATCGATGACAATTCCTTCGGGAAAGACGATTTCCTGAATTTTCTTCTTTTCATCAATCGACCCTAACTGCCAGTATATATGGATGTTCTGGGAAATTTCAATTGATTTTTCGAGGTAATATTTAAGCTTAGATATTTCATAATCTGTATCCTTCATTTTTTCCAATACCTGATTAATTGCAGCCAATAGAATAATGAAAATTAGATTTTATTTGATAAAAAATCCCGCAAATTAATTTGTGAAATGCCCTTATAAGAGGCACCCTGATTTAGATTGTCCATAGTGACAACTATTTTTCTAAAATTATCAGCAATTGAAAGTAAATTACCGAACTCCCTATCTATTGTAGCTTGATTTTGCAGTAAATAAACAACCTGCACATAAAGTTTTTCACCTTCTTTGGTTGCCACAAAATCAATTTCTAATTGATTGCTGAAACCAACATAAACTATCCAATCATTCATTATTAAGTGCAGATATACAACATTTTCCATAATTTTTCCAATGTCTGTATTTCTGTAACCAATAATACTGTTCCGTAAACCAATGTCATCAAAATATAGTTTTTCGCCTATTTCAAAATGTTTTTTGCCTTCGATGTCGGTACGTTTTACCCGATGTATAAAAAAAGCATTGTCGAGATATGATAAATAATTGATTATAACTTCAGGTGTGGCTTTAATTTGCTGTGATTTCAAGTATTCACTTATTTTTCTGGCGGAAAATAAACTTCCGCAATTATCTGCTAAAAATTTAGTTAGATCAGTCAAAAATGCAACATTTTTCAATTGATAACGACTAACAATATCTTTGAAAAATATTGTGTTGTAAATGCTTTTTAGATATTCGAATATTATTTTTTCGTCGTTCGGTAAATTAATAAGAAAAGGTAAACCGCCGCATTTGAGATAGCGATTTAGAGTTTCTGAAGTATTATCGAGTTTGTAAAATTGTTGAAACTCTGTGTAAGATAAACTGTGAACCCTGATTTCGATATACCTTCCACTGAGTGTGGTAGCTAAATCTCCTGACAACATGTAAGCGTTGCTCCCTGTACAGTAAATGTCGTAAATTCCTTCGGAAAGCAGACTCCGGAGTGCTTTTTGAAATTCGTCAATTTCTTGAATTTCATCAATGAAAAGATAGTTTTTTGAATCCGCACTTTTTGTTTTTACATAATTGTATAAATCAGTGTAATTCTTTATAAAATCAAATTCAAAAGCTTCTTTATCAATATAAATAATATTGCTGACAGTTTCCTGTTTTTTAATTAAATCGATCAATTGGAGCAGGATATAGCTTTTCCCCACACGCCTTTGACCAGTAATTACTTTTATTAATTGCTTATTGATAAATGCTTGTATTTTATCAATATAATTTTGGCGATTAAGGTTTATCATGATTTAGTTTGATATAAAATGTGACAGGCATGCCTTTCATATTTAGCAAATATATATATTTTGTAAGGCAAAGCCAAAATATTTCCTGTCTGTTTTACAGATTATATTGAGAAAGTCAAGTTAATTAGAAAAGCCAGCACCCCTGACCAGTTCCAGCCGCAACAAAATGACCATCCGTGCCGGAGTTATGTGTCTGTTAGTATGTTATTTATGATAATTGCATTCAGATCGGCCAAATGTGGTCAAATCTTCCGGTTTTTGCATTTAACAGTTATACTTATTAAAAGTGCTAACAAAAAAATATAGAATACCTTATTTATCACCTTTAAACTCTCATTAATTCGTGATTATATCCACTTCGGCATATCCGGCAACATCATCTCCCCAGGTGTTTTTTACAGCCCGAAGCCTGAAGTAACGAGCTGTTACAGGTGTAAATTCCTTTACCTGTAATACGGGGTTGTTTTTAATGTTCGGGAATTCACCTTCGTTAACCAGTTTCCAATCTTTGTTGTTATCAGAAACATAGAACTGGTAATTAGTAATGATGCCCGAACTCCACCGGGCTTGATCGGGCAGGTATTTGAAACCGCAAACATTGTATTTTTCTCTCAGATCGACAACCAGATCAATTGGCATTTTTATATCTCTCTGGTGCCAAACTGTAGATATATTCCCGTCGATGACTGAACTCGCATTATTGTCAGTTGCACCTTCAATTTTCCATTCTTTTTTTGATATATCGAACTTTTCGAATCCAACCGGACTGCTTTTGACTGAGGCAGGATCGTGTGCAATTGCCCTTATTTCTACTTTCCCGTCCTTCTGAAAAGGACCGCTATAAAATCTTGATTCCAGGGTAGGTTCACTGCCATCCGTTGTGTAATAAAAAACCGGGCCAATATCGTTTGTCGTTATTGAAACTTCTCCTGACTGGTTTCGGGCTATTGAAGGTGCATTTAGTAATACCGGGGTGCTGTAAATACCGATATTGGATATAACAGGGCAACTTTTTGAAGCAGTTATGTTTAAACGGATTTTTGATGCTTCAACTGTCGGAAAACGAAGTATCCTTTTGTATCCTATAGTTGTACCTTTCGAGATTTCTTTCCAGCTACCTTCGACAAAAGCCTCAATGTTGAATTCTTTAACACGTTGTCCCAGGCGGATGTATTCCTGTGCCAGGAAACGGTTGAACAATGTTGGCTTGCCTAAATCAATTGTCAATGATGCAGTTGTAACACTATCGTCAGTTGCCCAATAGGATTCTTTGTCCTCATCTATAGTCTTTGAAGCATTATATTTTACTGCTTTTCCCCGGATATTCGAAGCTTTGGCTTTTGCGTTTTCGGCCAGGTTAACTGCAAATGATTCTTTTATAACTTTAGCCATTTCCAGAGCTGCTTTTTCGTCGGTTGGATGGATCAAGCCGTTGGGCATAATCGGGAAATTAAGAAGCAGAGTTGCGTTGTGACCTATTGAGTTATAGTAGGTTTCAAGAAGCTTTGGTACCGATTTCACTTTGTCGTCTTCTGATGGATGGTAAAACCATTCGGGACGTATGGATGTGTTTACTTCGGCGGGAACCCAGGCATTGCCATCTTCCACTCCGTAATGCAGCATTTCCCATGGTACTTCGCCGGTATCGTTCAACAAACTCCAGTTGGTTTCCCCAACATATCCTTCTTCGGTGCCAACCCATCGAAGATCACCACGGTCGCCGCCATCGTTCCATATCACTATATTGGGTTGTAACTTGCGGATTAGCTCATAAGTATTTTTCCAGTCATAATAAGTTGAACGGTCAATTTTACGGGTTTCATTAGCTCCGCCGTAATATCCGTCTCCACCGTTGGCTCCATCAAACCAAACCTCGAAAATTTCACCATAGTTTGTGAGGAGTTCTGTAAGCTGGTTACGGAAATAGGTAATGTACTCAGGTTTTCCATAGTCGGGGTGATTCCTGTCCCAGGGCGACAAATAGATACCCAGTTTTAAGCCGTATTCTTTACACGCATCGGCCATTTCCCGGACCATATCGCCTTTACCATCTTTCCATTGGGAATTTTTTACAGAATACTCAGTGAATTACGAAGGCCACAAGCAAAAACCGCAGTGGTGTTTGGCTGTTATTATTATTCCTTTCATTCCGGCTTCTTTGCATATTCGAGCCCACTGACGGCAATCGGCCTTTTCAGGGTTAAACAGTTTTACATCTTCGTTGCCATACCCCCAAGACTGGTCGGTATAGGTGTTTAACGAGAAATGGACAAAAGAATAGTATTCCATTTCCTGCCAGCGCATTTGGTTATGTGATGGGATGGGGCCATGAGGGACAGGAGCCTTCTGTCTGGTGCAGCTAAAAAATACTAAACAAAGAGGGAATAAGATTCCTGTTAAAAAAAACCTGTTCATACTATAGGCATTGTACTCCCAAAAAACAATTTTGATTTGAGAATTATTAGTGCCGATCTCCACTGAAAAAATTGCATTTATGCCTCTGTTTTATGAATCCTGTTTCTTCAAAGTGTTCTTACAAATTATTCAAAAATAGTAAAAGCAACAGTAAAAAAAGAATCTGGAATTAAAACAATTGATGCTGATTTGAGTAGTCGTGTATAAGCCTGATAATTAGTTACATCTGACTGTTATTCCTTGAATTAATCTTTATTTAATGTCCATCACGCATCTGAATCCAGCATGTGGAGTACCTGAATCAGGTGTTGATTTCATGCGCGCTGATGTCCTGTATCCGGCGCAATATGAATCATTACATAAATACGAACCTCCTCTCATCGATTTCTTTTGTGCCTGAGGCTCCATTGGGTCAAAGCTTTTATCCGGACCACGGGGATTGTCAGCAATTTCAACTTTACTGAAGCTTTTATAATAATCATGATGGTACCAATCGTTGCACCATTCCCAGACATTACCTGCCATATCAAATAAACCCCAGTCGTTTGGCGGAAAACTTTTCACAGGTGCCAGATCATAAAATCCATCCTTTTTGGAATTATAATCCGGGAAATTACCCTGCCAGCTGTTTGATTTTATTTTTCCAACATCAATACTTTCATTTCCCCAGGGATAATTATAATCATCATTGCCGCCACGTGCAGCATATTCCCATTCAGCTTCAGATGGCAGTCTTTTTCCTGCCCAATCAGCATATGCCTTTGCATCAATCCAGCTAATATGGACAACAGGAAAGTCCTCCTTTCCTTCAATTCCGCTTCCATCACTAAATGGATTTTTCCATGATATCCCTGTTGACCATTTCCACCAGATTAAGTGATTATTCAATGGTACCGGGTGATCCGGAGGATTGAATTCCATTGAACCTGCAACCAGTACTTCTGACGGTGGCTTCGGTGTCCCGGGCGGTAAGGATTTTTTCATTTCCTCCCAGTCGGGAGCTTGCTCTGCAATTGTTATATAACCCGTTGCTTTTACAAAAGCCATAAACTGCCGGTTCGTGACTTCATGTTCATCCATAAAAAACCCGTTTACTCTTACCTTATGCAGTGGAAATTCATCCTGACGCGCAAAAGTACTTTCCCTGCCTCCCATGGTAAAAACACCAGCAGGTATATAAACCATTCCCGCCGGGGGATCTGCTATTCTGGCATCAGCCTGATTCACCATAAGGTCATATTTTGTTGTCGCTGAGGGAGAAATGCAACATGATAGACTGTCGCCCTTTCCTATATCTTGCTTGATAATTTGGGTGGAATTGTTATTGCACCCGGAAAATACCAGAAGGAAAAAAAGAATTAAGTAATTATGCATGGATAAAATCACATTTGTGTGTAAGGTAAACTTATTTAAGTACGGTTTGTTCAAAAATGATATCTTTAAAAATCCTTATTTGTATCTTTAACCCTAACGAATTATTACCTGATGACATTGGAATTTTGCAGTCTTAGTAGCGGAAGCAGCGGAAATTGTTATTACCTGGGGAACGGGTTTCATGGGATACTTATCGATGCGGGAATTTCGGGTACCGCAATTCGCAAAGCACTGAAAAACCTTGGTATATCCATGCAAACAATTATGGGGGTAATGGTAACTCACAATCATACAGATCATGTAAAGGGATTGTACCAGCTAACCAGAAAAAACTATCTGCCACTTTATACAACATCAAAAATCAAAGAAAGTGTACAATCTCACAAAAATAAAATTCCCGGCGACTGTATCCGCGAAATTGGCTTGCAGCAAAAATTCCATATAAGCGGTTTTGATATCGAAGCATTTCCGGTTTCTCACGATGCACCTGAAACAATCGGATTTCATATTTGTGCCGGGGATAAAAAAGTAACTATTGCAACCGATCTTGGACATATTTGCCCTATCGCTGCTCCCTATCTCAAAGCTGCCAACCTGCTTGTAATTGAGTCAAATTACGATGAGGTGATGCTAGTAAACGGGAGTTATCCTCATTATTTGAAAGTAAGGATTCAATCGGACCATGGCCATTTGGGAAATCACCAGACCTCTGCTTTTCTTGCCGACAATATAAGTGAAAATCTCAGTCATATTTGTCTGGCTCACCTGAGCAAAAACAACAACTCCCCGGAAAAAGCACTCCAGACCCTGAGTCAGACATTTTCGGATAAGGGTATTGTACTCAACGGGAAGCCGCAGATTATGGTTCTGAACCGGAATATACCATCCGACATTGTCAGATTAACATAATTGAATTATTTCACTGTAATTTTAATGTGGGTTTGTACTCAAAAAAAATGAAATCTTTCCCGAAGGAGTAATTTAAGAGCCACTCTTGTGTGAGTTATGACCAAAAATGTAAAAAGCACCCAGTTGAAATCCCCTGTTCGTTGATTTTACGGCATCGTCTTTATTAATATTGCTTAACCCGAGGTTATATCTTGCATCCAAACCAAATCCTGTTGATGGAACTATATAGCTGACACCAAAACCGACACCCAGGTCAATTGGTTCCAATTCAGATTTATTATCCGCACTTACCAAAATGCCTAACTGCGGACCGGCCTGTAGTCTAAATCCATTGTCAAACATATATTGTAGCAGAACAGGTATATTAATATAGTCCATATTGTATTTCACATCTCCATATTCTGTACCCTGTTTTGAATAAACCAATTCAGGCTGAATTGCCCATGGTCTGTTAAGATGAATATGACCCATCAAGCCAAAGTAATAACCTGTTATCTGGTCATAGTTTACATTGTTGTCGTTATGTACATTATACATATTTATACCGCCTTTAATTCCAAGATTAATAAATCCTTTAGGTGAATTGATGTTCTGGGCACCTGCAGCGCCTGTAATCAAAATTGCTGTTATTAAACTGAGTAAAAATTTCATAGTTTCTTAATTTAGATTTTTATTATTGACGCGTCCTTATCTCCTGTCATGGAATTAAATACAGATGTTAAAGGTCCGGGTTATTTCGTGAGAGATTATTATATAATTATATATGCATATTACATAATTCACAGATTAAGAATGTGTTTAAATCTTTACTACGGCAATTAGAATTTCCCGGGTGAGAGATTTAGCCAATGCGCCAGATAATTTAGCAAAACTCATTACATTAACCCGTAAAAAAAC
This sequence comes from uncultured Chitinophaga sp., assembly GCA_964404825.1. Taxonomy (GTDB): domain Bacteria; phylum Bacteroidota; class Bacteroidia; order Bacteroidales; genus JACJXF01. The sequence goes on along the minus strand of CAYOLQ010000016.1, from coordinate 43,878 downwards.
CCTTGATCAAATTATCATATTTTGATGTGGTTTTAAAAAGAGTTTATATTTACCAAACTTTGGGTTGAAGGCATATTCGCAAATCAAAACAGCATAGTAATGAATCGAAGTTTAAGAATCCTTTCTGGCGCCATATCCCTGTTACTGATGATCTCACAGTCGGTATGTGCCGAAGTCCGCCTGCCCCGCCTTGTAAGTGACGGGATGATTCTCCAGCGAGAAACACCGGTGAAAATCTGGGGCTGGGCAGATGCAGGGGAAAGAATCAGTCTGAAGTTTAACAATCAATCGTTTGCAGCGGTATCCTCTCCAGAAGGAAATTGGCAAATCATCCTGCCGGCTCAAAAAGCAGGAGGACCATTCGAAATCAGAATTCTGGGAAGCAACCTGATAATACTGAATGACGTTCTGTTTGGCGATGTCTGGCTTTGTTCCGGACAGTCGAACATGGAATATCCAATGAATCGGCTGACCGATAAATATGCTTCAGAAATTGCCAGTTGCGAAAACAGAAATATCAGACAGTTTAAAGTGCCTCAGGTTTACGATTTCAATTCTCCCGCTGATGATTATCCCAACGGGAAATGGTTAGCAGTTGATTCAAATACAATTTTGAACTTTTCTGCTGTAGCTTATTTTTTTGCCCGGGAGATGTATAGTAAATGTAGGGTTCCTGTAGGAATTATCAATACCAGCGTAGGCGGCTCGCCTGCAGAAGCATGGATCAGTGCTGATGGTTTGAAGGAGTTTCCACATTACGTTGCTGAAGCAGAGAAATTCAAAGATCAGTCAACTATAAATGAATTACAAGCCCGGGAAAGGAAAGCAATCAACGAATGGTATGAATTGTTAAATCAATCAGACAAAGGTCTGATATCAAATCCTGCATGGAAAGATCCGGCTTTTGATGCTTCTTCGTGGAAAACAATAAGTGTTCCGTCATATTGGGCTGATCATGGTCTAGGTGAAATCAACGGCTCCGTTTGGTTCCGGAAAGAAATTGACCTGCCTGCGCCGATGACAGGTAAGCCGGTACGACTGTTATTGGGCCGTATTGTGGATGCCGATTCAGTATTTGTCAACGGAATATTCATAGGAACAACTGCCTATCAATACCCGCAGCGCAGTTACCAGATTCAGGAAGGAATTCTCAAACCCGGGAAAAATACGATTATCATCAGGGTTATCAGCAATTCGGGTCGCGGAGGCTTCGTAAAAGACAAACCATATAAAATAATTGCAGGAACCGATACCATTGAACTCACCGGTAAATGGCAATTTCAGGTTGGATGTGTTATGGTTCCCACACCTGCTCAGACCTTTATTCAGTGGAAGCCAACAGGTTTATACAACGGGATGCTGGCACCTGCCAATAATTATGCTATTAAAGGGGTCTTATGGTACCAGGGGGAATCGAATGTTGAACGATACTTGGAATATCAAAAATTATTAGCAGCATTAATCAACGACTGGCGGTCGAAACAAAGACAGGGCGATTTTCCATTCATTATTGCCCAGCTTCCTGACTTTTTGGAAACTAAAGATCAGCCTGAGGAAAGCAGTTGGGCATCCTTGCGAAATGCTCAGCTAAAAACTTCACAGTCTGTTGAAAATACAGCAATCACCGTAAACATTGACCTGGGCGAATGGAACGATATTCATCCCCAAAACAAGGAAAGCGTCGGGCAACGGATGGCACTGGCTACTCAAAGAATCGCATATTATGACAGGAAGGTGGTAAGTTCGGGGCCTGTATTTCAATCCATGAAAATAAAAGGGAACAAAATAAAACTTAGCTTTACAAGCTGCGGTAGCGGATTGATGCTGAAAGAAGATCAGATTTTAAAACATTTTGCCATTGCAGGAGCTGACGGGAAATTTGTCTGGGCCAAAGCAGAAATTAAAGGGAATAAGGTCATTGTTTGGAATGATACAATCCAGGATCCGGTTGTTATTCGTTATGCCTGGGCCGACAATCCGGAAGGAGCCAATCTATATAATAAAGAAGGCCTACCCGCATCGCCTTTCCAAGTGGGAACTCAAAAATAATAAGGAGTAATGTGATGAAAAAACTAAGAAACCAGACAAGAATCCTTCTGTTATCAGGATTGATTATATTATCCACGAACCTTTATTCACAGGATCCGGATTTTTACATATTTCTGTGCTTTGGTCAGTCGAACATGGAGGGCCAGGGAAGTGTTGAAAAGCAAGACAAGACGGTGGACAGTCGCTTCCAGGTGATGGAGGCTGTATCCTGTTCAAACCTGGGAAGAACAATGGGTTCCTGGTATAAAGCCATTCCTCCTCTTTGCCGGTGTTATAGCGGACTATCCCCGGTTGATTTTTTTGGCAGGACAATGGTAGCCAACCTACCTGACAGTATCAGAATTGGCGTGATAAATGTATCAGTTGCCGGCTGTAAAATTGAACTGTTCGACAAACACAATTATCCCGCCTATGTCGCAACTGCACCTTCGTGGATGCTTAACATCATTAACGAGTATAGCGGAAATCCCTACAAAAGGCTTGTTGATATTGCAAATCTGGCTCAAAAGGACGGAATTATCAAAGGTATTCTTATTCATCAGGGAGAGTCGAATACAGGTGACAATAATTGGCCCGTAAAAGTTAAAGGAGTTTACGATACGCTGCTGAATGATCTAGGACTTGCCCCGGGCTCAGTCCCACTTCTCGCCGGTGAAGTTGTGCATGCTGACCAGGGAGGTGTTTGTGCAAGTATGAATTCAATTATTGCCAAACTCCCCGAAACCCTTCCCAATTCATATGTCATTCCTTCGAGTGGCTGCAAAGACGCGGCTGATAACCTGCATTTCAACGCAGAAGGATACCGGGAACTTGGTTGGCGGTATGCCGTGAAAATGCTTACAATAATGGATTATGATACAACTGGTATGATCGATCTCAGGCCTCTACCGTCCCCACTGGAAACCAGATCCTTAAAGACTGAAGCCGAAGGTTTTTTATTGTCCCAGAATTATCCAAATCCGTTTAACAGGAATACAAATATTATTTTTGAGATTCCTGCTAATACTTTTGTCTCTTTGAAAGTGTACAATTCATTAGGTGATGAAATCGTTGAGCTGGCAGGAAAAGATTTCCAGCAGGGCAGGCATACGGTTGAACTGGATTCAGAAAATCTTTCACCGGGAATTTACTTTTATTCGATTAAAACGGCGAAGTATTTAGCAAACCGGAAAATGGTTATTCAAAGGGAATAGTCAAACAATAATAAACCTCAATTATTGTGAACAGGGAAATTTTACATGTTACGTTTCGCAGGCTTAGGATCAGAAATAAGAAGATACTATTAGGATTACTATTATTATTTCCGATGTGTTTTCTCTCTAATGCCCAGAAATTGCAAAGCGATAACGGGGACGGCACTTACACCAATCCTGTGATCTTTGCCGATTTTCCCGATCCCGATGTAATACGGGTCGATTCGGTATATTACTTTGTTTCAACTACCATGTTCATTTTTCCGGGGGTTACTTTGCTTAAATCCTACGACCTGGTAAACTGGGAATACTGCAGTAACGCGGTCCAACGATTCGATTTCAGCAACTGCTACAACCTTGATGGTTGTAACCGCTATTCTCACGGACAGTGGGCCACAAGCCTAAAATATCATAACGGCAGATTTTATTTGCTTTTCATTACACTCGATGAAGGTGGATTTATCTGCTCTTCCAGAAAACCAGAGGGTCCCTGGGAGATTGAAAAATTACCAAAAGGCTTCTATGATCCCGGATTATTCTTCGACGATGACGGTAAAATATACGTTGCACATGGTTACAGTAAAATTTACATTACCGAACTCGATGAATACTTTGCTGCAAAAGGAGATGACATTCTGGTTTATACTGGTGATATTCGCCCGGGACTTGAAGGTTCCCATGTTTATAAGCGAAACGGTTACTACTATTTATACAGTACATACGGAGGTGGGGATGGTTTCCAGGTAGCACTGCGTTCAAAGAATATTTATGGCCCTTATGAACAGAAAATTGTCATCCGCGACAATGGTAATCTGGGAACAGGAATACATCAGGGGGCACTGATAGAAACTCAAACCGGCGAATGGTGGTCAGTAATCTTTCAGGATGGAGGAGCTTTCGGCCGTTTCCCGACTTTGCAACCGGTAACCTGGATCAAAGACTGGCCAATGGTTGGCGTGGATGGTAAAGGTGTAATTACTTTCAGAAAGCCCGATGTGGGTCGCGTATATCCAATAAAAGTTCTGCCTACTTCTGATGAGTTTGATCAAACAGATCTAGGGATGCAATGGGGATGGAACCATAATCCCGATTCAACGAAATGGTCGTTAACGCAAAACCCGGGTTACTTAAGACTTTCAACTCCAAAAGTTGTAACAAATTTGAGGGATGCACGAAATACCCTCACACAAAGAATTTTCGCCAGTTATTCAATGGCATCCTCAATGGGCACTGTGAAAATGAATATTGAAAATATGAAAGACGGTGACTTCGCAGGGCTTGCTGTTTTTCAGGATCCATATGCCTATGTTGGAATTGAACAAATTAACGGAATCAATTACGTTTTAATGGTAAACAATGGTAAAACAATTGATTCGGTAGCAATAAATCAACCCTCAGTTTACCTGAAGGCAATTGCCGATTATGCTAAAAGCAAAGCCTCATTTTCCTATAGCCTTGATAATCAAAATTTCAACATTATTGGGAATACCATGGATATGAAGTTTAACCTTTCTATTTTTACCGGTAACAAATTTTGCCTTTTTAATTATGCAACAAAAGCCACAGGTGGGTTTGTTGACTTTGACTGGTTCAGAACTAACTACTAATCCTATCATGAAAAAAATCTCATTTGTTATAATCCTATTTTTAGCTGCATTCAATGGGTTCAGTCAATCCCCTTCGTTTAAAACCTACATGAACCCGGTAATTCCCGGAGATCATCCCGATTGCACCATTACGAAAATCGGAGATCACTATTACACCACCGGTTCATCATTCAACGTAACACCGGTTATATATCACTCAACCGATCTCGTTCACTGGGAAGCAATTGCGCAGCCGGTTAGCGCATCATGGACTAATTTTGACGATAAACCCGGAGGAGGATGCTGGGGAGGACATATAGTTTTTTACGATGGTAAATACTGGGATTTTTTTTCAAGGGCAAATACTATGCACTTTGTGAAAGCAGATGCTCCTGAAGGTCCATGGAGCGCACCGGTTAGAGTGAATGACCCTCCCACTCTGCCTTATGGATTGGGCTATGACAATTCGATATTTATCGACGACGATAACAAATGGTATCTGGTGGTAAAAAATGGTCAGCCTAATGGAGGAATTGTTGAACTGGGAAATAATGGTCAACCTACAGGGGTTGTATACGATTTAAAATGGCTGAATCCTGCTCCTGCTCTGCCTCACAGCTGGGCAGAAGGTCCTGTGATGTGGAAATATAAAGATTACTATTATTATTCGTTTGCCCGCGACCTGTCAGGTGGCCAAAAGGTGATGCGAAGCCTTAGTATTACTGCCGATTCAGCTTCATGGGAAATGCTGGGAGATTTTTTCAACGAAACCGATCCCCTGAAATATGCTTCATTATTTGCAAACCCCAACCATGCTTCCCCTGCGGTAATGATTCCTGACAATACATCTTGGGTAATACATCCTGTGTATGCCAAAGGAGAATGGAGGGGGCAGGGAAGGCAGGGTTTGCTGAACCAGGTGCGCTACGATTCAAACGACAGACCTGTAGCAGATTATCCCGTTAACAAATCATTCACAGCACCTAACCTGCCATCAAGCGGAATTCCCTGGATGGTTCCCAAATCCGATTTCTTTTCAACAGACAAGCTCCATCCGGAATGGTCATCTCTTGGCTATACTCCGGCCGGGAAATACTCCCTTGCAGAACGCCCCGGATGGCTAAGATTATCACCAAAAAGTACTGTAAAAGGAAATACTGTGACAAAATACGACGGGGAACATAATTATTCGCTGATTACCCGGCTCGATTTCACTCCAAAATCAACTGATGACCAGGCAGGTCTTAGAATTTTAAGAGGCGACGAAACAAAATTCGTTAAACTTGTCAGTTCACTTAATGCAGAAGGTAAAAAAGTCGTGGTTTTTAGTTTTGAAAATACTGTTTATGAAGCAGATAATACAATTGGCGACACTCTTTGGTTAAAAATGGTAAGGATAAACCACAGCATTACCGGATACTTCAGCAAGAACGGAAGTAACTGGACTCAGGTAGGACAGGCGTTCAGTATTTCAGTTATAGATTCCTATTCCGATTTCATCTCATTCACCGGCACCCTTCAGGGATTGTATGTGCAGGGAGGACGAAGTGCTTACTTTGATCTTTATATTTACCGCGACGCTTTCACTCCAATACTTACCGAATGCCCCGCTAACCAGTCAGGCACCACAAAAACCTATCCCAGTCAGGGAATCAGCGTATTAGACAATATTCACAACAACGATTGGGCATTGTATGCCGGGGTTGAATTTGGCAATGGTGATTATTACGCCCTGCCTGATTCAATTGAATTCACAGCTTCATCTGGCTCGTCCGGCGGCATTGTTGAGGTTTGGCTTGATTCAATTGCAACCGGTACCAAAATTGCAGAATGTGCGATTGGTACTACCGGAAGCTGGAATACATTTAAAAAATTCAAAACCGTGATCACTCCTGTTTCGGGCAGACATGATGTATACCTAAGGTTTGCAGGGACAGGCACGGATAAGTTGTTTCAGTTAAAGTGGATGACATTCACCACCACCCCTGAGATTCAGACATCGGCTTTGCAAATCCAAAAGCCGGGGAAAGTATCTGTATATCCTAACCCGGCCAAAACACAACTTTCGGTTGAGTCAGGTTTTTTGTTCGATACCGTTGAAATCTTTAATACCAGCGGGATGTGTGTTCTTAAGGATTTCAATAAAGAAGCTGACAACACTAACCTGGATTTCAACCTTTCAAATGGCCTGTACCTTTTAAAAATCAGCAGTGATAAGAATTTTGCATGCTGTAAACTGATGGTTAATATGTAATTGTTATTTTCGCCTTATTATAATTTTCATACTTATTGTAAAATTAACCCATAAAATAAAATGAGAAACATGCTTTTTAATAATCTTCCTAAACTGAAACAGACCTTCCTGGGAGTGATTTGTCTCGGTTTGACGACTCTTAGTCTTACAGCTCAGACCAGCTATTATTACCAGCTGAAAATTTACAGTATCGAAAATGAATCTCAGGAACAGAGGGTGGATGAATATCTGAAAATGGCCTATCTTCCTGCATTGCACAGATCAGGGATTTCCAGTGTCGGGGTTTTTAAACCAAAAGCTGAAGAACCGGCAGCAGGTAGCATTATTTATGTGCTTACCCCTTTTAAAACATTGGAACAATTAGATAAACTACCTGAAGTATTGTCAGCCGATGAGATTTATCAGTCTGCAGGCATTAATTATCTGAATGCAAGCTTTGACGATCCCCCATATCAACGTATAGAAAGCATTCTCCTTAAAGCATTCAAAAACATGCCGGAACCAGCAGTACCTGAACTCCAGGGTCCACAATCAGAAAGGGTTTATGAATTAAGAAGTTACGAAGGTGCTACTGAGAAAATATTTCAGAATAAAGTAGAGATGTTCAATGAAGGTGGGGAAATCAGTCTTTTTAAGAAACTTGGGTTTAACCCTGTTTTTTTTGGGGAGGTAATTTCTGGTGGATCAATGCCAAACCTGATGTATATGACATCATTCTCAAATGAAGCGTCCAGAAATGAACACTGGAATGCATTTGGAAGCCATCCTGAATGGAAAACTATGAAGGATAATCCAAAATACCAGAATAATGTTTCTTCAATAAATAAAATTCTCCTTCACTCAACCGAATATTCCGATTTTTAAAAATTCGATAAACTAAACATCACAAATCTCTACGCTGGCTTTCAGGGATTTTAAATCTATATTCAATACAAATTTTTAACTTCGCAATTTATATCTGGAAGATTGGAAAAAGAAGTTTACCTCGAACTGGAAAATGTATCCAAAAAATTCGGCGAAATTGTTGCTGTAAATAATCTTTCCTTTAAAGTCTATAAAAATGATATTTATGGCTTTCTGGGGCCAAATGGTGCCGGTAAAAGCACGTCAATCCGCATGATTTTATCCTTGATTTCGCCTGATTCAGGAAGAATTAAACTTTTCGGTAAAGATCTTTCAATAGACAGATACACTACTCTGAGCCGGGTTGGCGCTCTTGTTGAAAAGCCGGATTTCTACACCTACCTGTCTGCCCGGAAAAACCTTGAAATTCTGGGGAAATTATCCAATGTAGTAAACCTGAATAAAAAAATTGATGAGGTACTCGATCTCGTGAAGCTTACAGATCGGCAAAACAGTAAAGTTAAAACCTTTTCTCAGGGAATGCGCCAGAGGCTGGGAATTGCGCAGAGTGTACTGCATGATCCGAATCTGATTATACTCGATGAACCCGGAAACGGACTTGATCCTCAGGGTCAGAAGGAAATGCGCAATCTGATTCAAAAACTAAACACAGAACGGGGCATTACTTTCATTATTTCAAGTCACATTCTTGCTGAAATTGAACAGCTTGCGAATAGAATGATAATTATTAACAAGGGAGAAAAACTTGTAGAAGGTGAAGTCTCTGAGCTTCTGAACAGCAGCGGAATACTGGTTAGTTTCGATGTTTCAGATCCCCCGAAAGCACTAAAATTATTAAACAAATCCGGGAATATCCGGGATGTTATCCTGACAGATGACAAAAAACTTCAATTCCGGATTGCAAGGGAATTAATACCTGATCTGCTTTCAGAATTTGCAAAAAACAGTATTAAAGTTTATAGCGTGATTCCGGCACGAACTCTGGAAGATTATTTCATCAGTAAAATTGGAAATGAATAAGCTTGTCCTGATAGAACTTTACAAAATATTTACCAAACCAAGGACATATATTGGTTTTGGAGCCGTTTTTCTGATTGTTGTGGCAATTCAGTTGGGGTTTTATTTTACCGGTGATGAATTGCTCGATTTCGTTATTCAGAATCTCAAGGAAAGCTTTATTTTTGAAGGTAAGCTTATAAATGCATATACAGTTTCCTATATTGTTCTCACAAGCCTCTGGATTCATATCCCAATTCTTATTGCTCTGGTTACGGGGGATCTGATTGCAGGGGAGTCGAATGGCGGTACTTTCAGGCTCATTCTCACCCGGCCCGTCAGCAGAACTAAACTCCTTTTTGCCAAGTTTTTTGCAGGTTGGACGTATATTGTAATGGTAATAATACTGATGATTTCTCTTAGTGTAGGTCTCGGAGCTATTCTTTTTGGCCCGGGGGATCTGCTGATATTAAAGGGCTCAGTGAATATTTTTAAAGCTGATGATGCGCTGTGGCGCTTCGGACTGGCATACGGTTATGGCATTCTCAGCATGACTGTAGTTGCATCTCTTTCATTAATGTTGTCAGCATTTGCTGAGAATTCAATTGGTCCCATTATAGGAACTTTTGCAATTATTATGGGTCTTACCATTATTTCCACATTAGGATTCAGTTTTTTACGACCCGTTATACCTTACCTTTTTACTACATACCTGCCTTCATGGCAATTGTTCTTCGATTACGAACTGGATTCTGTAAAAATCGCTAAAGCTGTAATTGCTGATCTGGTTTACATTTTCATTTTTCTTTCCATTACATTTTACTATTTCAGAAAAAAAGATATACTTAGTTAATTATGAGAGCTCTGATACTATTGTTGATGTCGATTCTAACGGGACTGCAATGCCTATTTGCCCAGATGGATCCGGAAAGCCTTGTAAAATCCCTTTCTCAGAAATTACAACTTGTAGAAAATTACTCTGCTGATATTGTCGTAAGGATAGATGTTGAATTTGTGAATATTGAAGAGCGAAAAGCTAAAGTCTTTTTTGAAAAACCCGATAAGTACGAAATCAAATCTTCCGGAATTCTCCTCCTTCCTAAAAAGGGTGTTGAGATGGATTACCTTCAACTGTTCAATTCCGGATTTACAGCAATTGATGAGAAAACAGAAAGCATTAATGGTAATCAAACCCGTTTGGTAAAAGTAATCCCGATGGATTCAGACATCGACATTGTGCTGGCTCAGGTATGGATTGATGAGCAAAATCTCCGGATAATAAGAATGAAAACCTATACCAAATCATCCGGTTCATTCGAAATAGATTTTTCGTATAAAAACCATCCATTTGACCTCCCGGCAAACATCAGTGTTGCCTTCGATGTAAAGAACATGTCCATGCCTTCATCTTTAACAGGAGATCTTGAAAGTCTGACTAAAAACCTTGAACGTAAAGGGGTCAGCAAAGGGGTAGTGAATATTGAATATTCAAACTACGAGGTTAATAAAATCAAAAAATAATATCTGAAACAGTAATCCGATCCACCTAAACATCACAAATTACCACACTTGCTTTTAAGGATTTCAGTTTATCATCCCATGTGGGAACAAACTCTTGTCCGACAAATCCTTTATAACCCGTTGCCAGAATAGCTTTCATGATGGCAGGATAATATAATTCCTGAGTTTCGTCGAGTTCGTTTCGACCAGGTACTCCCCCGGTATGATAATGCCCGATATACGGATGAAATTTCCTGATGTTTTCAATAATATTTCCTTCCATTATCTGCATATGATAAATGTCGAACAGAAGTTTAAACCTTTCAGAACCAACCATTTCGCACAATGCGGCTCCCCAGGGAGATTTGTCGCACTGGTAGTCGGCATGACCATAGCTGTTTAGCAATTCCATAACAATGGTTACTCCATGCTTCTCTGCCAACGGCATTAGTCTGCGTAATCCTTTGGCGCAATTAATAAGGCCTTCGGTATCCGTCAGACCGTTGCGGTTTCCCGAAAAACAAATCAGATTCGGAACACCTGCTGCTGCAGCTTTCGGAATCATCGCCTCAAAATCAGCTATAAGTTTTTCATGATTTTCAATGCGATTGAAACCTTTTGGAATTCCCATGTCGGTGGCATATCCTACAGCACAGGCAAGGCCATGCTTCTTAACTACAGGCCATTGATCTTCATTAAGTAATTCGATCGATTCAAGTCCCATTGCTTTACATGCAGCAGCAAATTCATCAAGCGGAATGCTTCCATAGCACCACTGGCTGACCGAATGCCTGATGTTACCTTTAAGCTTGTTGTTTTCACTTCCGTCACCGGCAAATGCTCCGGTAAAAGGTATTCCTGCTGCAGTAACTGCTGCGGCTCCTGCTAATCTTGATATCATTTGTCTGCGGTTCATTAGTTTAAAATCTGTTTGTGAAGTGGGATACTTTTGCCATAAAGATATAGTGTAATTTTATATGATGATAAATAATCCTAGGAATTCTTATAAGGAATCATTTAAGTTTATTTAAAATATCAAGAATCTTAAAACGCAACATTCATGAGCATGAAGGCAAGATTAATATTTCATACCTATTTTTAATGTCCTCTTGCCGGACGGGCATTTACTTTTTTATTCACAAAATATTTATTTCATCGGTGTTCATGAGCTCATCCCGCTTTGCGGGATTCGGTTGTCTGATGAAAAAAGTAAACAAAACCGCGTGCCGCCTTTGCTTTAGCGGTGGCGCAAAATCAAGAAAAAATCATCCCGGCCTTTACCCACAATCCCGATGTACATCGGGATCGCGGCCATTTTTTCGGGCCACCGCTCTTTACTCTTTCTTAATTATGAATCCTCTCGTTTTAAGTTTTCTGGACAACATTGATTAAAATTTCATTGTAATCAATAAAACATGATTAACATCTCAAGTCCTTGAAAAAGGCTTAAGCAATTTCCTGCCAAATGTGTTTTTAAAATGAAAAGGTTTTTCTCAACTGCCGGACAAAATTGTTTTTAATATATTATTTTTACACAAGGTTTAAACCCTGCAGGTCAACCTGAAAAAATCTTCACACATTGATTAACAGTAAATAACTATTCAACATGAATTTCCCGGAAAATCTCAAGTACACAAAAGAACACGAATGGATCAAAGTTACAGGCAATGAAGCACTGGTAGGCATTACCGAATTTGCAACAAGCGAGTTAGGCGATGTTGTTTTTATGGAAATTGAAACTCTTGGTGAAACCTTATCCCTCGGCGAAACGTTTGGAACCGTGGAAGCGGTTAAAACGGTTTCCGATTTGTTTATGCCGGTTTCGGGGAAGATATTGGAAGTAAATCCCGAGCTGGAAAGTACACCTGAACTCGTTAATAAGGATCCCTATGGAAAAGGCTGGATCATAAAAATCAGTATAAGCGATGCTGGTGAATTGAATAATTTACTGACCGCCGCGGATTATAAAAACCTTATTGGATAAAAACAAGATGCCTTTGCGAATATGCGTTGAATCCCGCATCTGCAAAGGCATACTTTTATAACTTATACTCGAATCTTCGCGCCTGATTACAGTTTCTTCTTAACTTCAGTCTCGGTAAAGGCCTCAACGTAATCGCCCACCTTAATGTCATTAAAGTTCTGGATATTCAATCCGCATTCAAGTCCGCTTACAACCTCTTTTGCATCATCCTTAAAGCGTTTCAGTGAACCCAGCTCTCCGGTGTAAACTACAATACCATCTCGGATTACACGTACTTTGCTGGTTCTGTTTATTTTTCCTTCTTTCACAATACAACCCGCAATAGTTCCTGTTTTGGTAATCTTGAATACTTCTTTGATTTCCAGACTGGCAGTAATTTCTTCCCTTATTTCGGGGGAGAGCATACCTTCCATAGCTGCCCGGAGTTCTTCAATGGCGTCATAAATAATACTGTAAATACGGATATCGATTTGTTCCTTCTCGGCAAGTTTCCTTGCACTCAATGAAGGACGAACCTGGAATCCAATAATTACAGCGTTGGATGCGGCTGCTAAAAGAATATCCGATTCGGAAATCTGACCCACAGCTTTATGTATGATGTTTACCTGAATTTCAGGTGTAGAAAGTTTTAACAATGAATCGCTGAGTGCTTCAACAGAACCGTCAACGTCACCCTTGATGATAACATTCAGCTCTTTGAAATTGCCGATTGCTATACGACGACCAATTTCATCAAGCGTTATATGCTTCATGGTGCGAAGATCCTGCTCTCTTTGCAGTTGTTCACGACGGGTAGCAATTTCTTTAGCTTCACGGTCGGAGTCCATTACATTAAAACGATCTCCGGCCTGAGGTGCTCCGTTAAGTCCGAGAATGAGTACAGGTGTTGCAGGTCCTGCAGATGTCACCTTACCTCCTCTTTCGTTATACATGGCCTTGATATGGCCAAAATGACTGCCTGCCAGTAACACATCACCGATGTTGAGTGTACCGTTTTCAATTAATATTGTTGCAACATATCCGCGGCCTTTATCGAGTGCCGATTCTATAACTGTTCCCAGAGCATGACGGTTCGGGTTTGCTTTCAGATCAAGGAGTTCGGCTTCGAGAAGCACTTTTTCCAGTAAATCTTCGATATGCAGACCAGTTTTTGCGGAAATTTCCTGCGACTGATATTTCCCTCCCCAGTCTTCCACCAGATAGTTCATATTGGCCAGTGATTCCTTAATTTTCTCAGGATTTGCCGTTGGTTTATCAATCTTGTTAATGGCGAAAACAATTGGTACACCAGCAGCACTTGCATGGTTAATCGCCTCTTTGGTCTGGGGCATAATGCCATCATCAGCAGCCACAACAATTATTGCAATATCGGTAACCTGGGCACCTCTGGCACGCATGGCCGTAAAAGCCTCATGGCCGGGAGTATCAAGGAAGGTGATTTTTCTTCCACCTTCGAGAATTACACTATATGCACCTATATGCTGTGTGATACCACCGGCTTCACCGGCAATAACATTAGCATTCCTGATATAATCGAGCAATTTTGTTTTACCATGATCGACGTGTCCCATTACAGTTACAATAGGCGGACGAGGATGCAAATCTTCCGGTTTGTCTTCAGCAGTTGAAATGCTATCCTGTAAGTCTACAGAGATAAACTCCACTTTATAATTGAACTCATCTGCCACTATGGATAGAGTTTCTGCATCTAGCCTCTGGTTTATGGATACAAACAAACCAAGGTTCATACAAGTCTGAATAACATCACTAACAGAGACATTCATAAGACTCGCAAGTTCGCTTGCAGATACAAACTCGGTAACTTTCAGTGTGTTTTTATCTTCTTCTGACCTTTCGTGTTCAGCAACCAGACGTTGCTGGAATGCATCACGTTTATCTCTTCTGTGGCGGGATCCCTTCGATTTACCTTTAGTGGTAAGCTTTGCAAGAGTATCCTTTATCTGCTTCTGCACATCTTCCTCACTCACTTCAGAGCGGTGAAGTTTCTTTTTCTTTTTTCCTGACCTGGGAGCACTACCCTGGGTGGTTCCTCCTGTTGTGGGAGACGCAGAAGAAGTACCGCCTGACACATGGCGTTCAGTGTTTTCACCTGCTTCGTTTTCTTTATGAATTCTCTTTCTCTTCTTTTTCTTGTCCGACTGAGAACTCTGGCTGCTTGATGCCACCGGTTTTTTCTTGATTTCCCTGACGGGAAGATCAATACGTCCGACAACGGTTGGTCCGGTCAGCTTCTCAAAACGGGTAGGGATCATATTATTATCTACCTCGGGTACAATAACATCCTCGGTTGTTTTAGCAATAATCTCCTCAGTCTGTGGCGGTGTTTCAACTGACTCCTCAACGGGAAGAACAGTTTCCACTATTTCTTCGGTTAATTTCTCCTCTTCCTTTACCGCTTTGGATTTGGATTTGGATTTAGGTTTTTTCCCGGCCTCTTCAAGATCTATTTTTCCGACAACTTTAACTCCCGGCTTTGCTTTTTTGGCCTTTTCTGCTTTTTCTTCTTTTGATTCCTCTTCCACCTTTTCAGGGGCAGGTTTTTTTGCAGCCGGTTTTTCTTCAACCACTTTCTCAGCTAAAGCCTCTTCCGGTTTAGGTTTCTTTGCCTTGAGTGATTCCAGATCAACTTTACCAACGACTTTTATATCAATTGTCTTTTCAACGGGTTTTTCTACAGGCTTTTCTATAGGTTTCTCAACAGGCTTTTCTTCAAGTTTCTTTTCATGTTTGGGAGCATTTTGTGCCGATGAGTCCTTAATGAGCAATTCTTTTTCCTCTTCAGGTTCAGAAGTATCCTGAATATCGTCGAGGGATATGGATTCCTTTTTCTCACGAAGATTTTTCAGACTAAAGTTCTCTGACTTCTTCTTTTCATTCAAATCCGAGTTATACTCCTGTGCGAGCAGATTGTATTGCTCGGGAGTAATCTTGGTATTAGGATCCGACTCAATATGATGCCCCTTTTTGTGAAGGTACTCCACAATGGTGGTGATACCCACATTAAGCTCCCGGGCAATCTTACTTAGTCTTGTTGCTTTAATTTCCGTCATACTATGAACTTTGTTCCTTTTATTTTATGCAGACCTGCGAATTTATACTTTCTGCGTTAATTTATTCAAATTCAGCTCTTAAAATTTTAAGAACTTCCTTAATTGTTTCTTCTTCGAGATCAGTACGTGTAGCAAGGTCTGAAGTAGTCAGTTCAAGCACTGATTTTGCTGTATCGCAACCGATAGATTTTAGCTCATCGATGATCCATGCATCAATTTCATCAGAGAATTCATCGAGGTTCACA
Organism: uncultured Chitinophaga sp.; assembly: GCA_964404825.1. Lineage (GTDB taxonomy): Bacteria > Bacteroidota > Bacteroidia > Bacteroidales > JACJXF01. Next base: position 28,136 of record CAYOLQ010000016.1, on the reverse strand, counting down.
TCTTCGTCGTCTTCTGTGCCACTTTCACGATAAACATCAATTTCATATCCGGTAAGCTGACTTGCAAGCCTGATATTTAATCCCCCTTTACCAATAGCAAGGGAAACTTCGCGGGGCTGCAGATAAACTTCAGCACGCTTGTCGTCCTCAACAATTTTAATGTTGCTTATTTTAGCGGGACTTAGTGATCGCTGTATAAAAAGCTGAGTATTGTTAGTGAAATTGATAACATCGATATTTTCGTTTTTAAGTTCACGAACAATTCCATGAATCCTTGAACCCTTCATTCCCACACAGGCTCCAACGGGATCGATACGTTCATCATACGATTCAACAGCCACTTTGGCACGCTCACCCGGAACACGAACAATTTTCTTGATAGTAATAAGTCCGTCGAAAATCTCAGGAACCTCAAGTTCGAAGAGCCTTTCAAGAAATACCGGTGAAGTACGTGAAAGGATGATAAGAGGATTGTTGTTCCTCATATCCACTTTAACAACAACGGCACGAATCGCATCGCCTTTGCGGAAATAGTCTGATGGTATCTGTTCGTTTTTGGGGAGGATGAGCTCATTGCCTTCATCATCCAGAACAAGGATTTCACGTTTCCAGACCTGATAAATCTCACCTGTGACAATTTCACCGATACGGTCCTTGTATTTGTTATAAACATTGTTTTTCTCGAGCTCAAGGATACGCGCAGTAAGGTTCTGACGTAGAGCCAGAATGGAACGGCGTCCAAAATCGAGTAATTTTACCTCATCGGTAACTTCTTCACCTACCTCATAATCCTCATCAATAAGTTTTGCTTTAGATAAGGGGATCTGCAGGTTGGGATCTTCAACTTTACCATCCTCAACAACCTCACGGTTTCTCCATATCTCAAAGTCACCCTTGTCGATATTGATAATGATATCGAATTTCTCATCCGAACCATAGGTTTTAATAAGCATGCTGCGAAACACATCTTCGAGAACACTCATCATGGTAACCCTGTCGATGTTTTTTAACTCCTTAAACTCTGAAAAGGTGTCGATTAAATTTACATTTTCCATTTTCTATAATAATTTCTTATTTAAAAGAAATAACTGATTTAATTGTTTTTATATCTTCAATAATTACAGTAATCTGCTGTGCTACAAGCTTTTTTGATTTAGAGGGAGAAACCTCCTTCAGCATTGACTCCACTTCAATTCTATCACCGGAATAGCTGATAAGTTTTCCTTTAATTTTTATCCCATCCACTTTAATTATTTCGACCTCCTTACCGAGGTTTTTTTCATATTGCTGCTTAACTAAAAAGGAAGCGTCAAGGCCGGGCGAGGAAACTTCGAGGTTGTAATCTTCAACTTCCTTATCCAGTTTGCTTACAATATAGCGGCTCACCTCAACACATTCATCGATAAGAATACCCTTTGGAGTATCGAGATGTACATCTATGTTGTTCCCCGGGAGTATAATCACAGCCACAAGGAATATCTCCGTGCCATCAATTTTCTCGTGGATGATTTGTTCAACCTGTTCCTTCGTAATCATACTTTTAAGTAATAAAATAGGGGACTTTTGTCCCCTTCGCATAGATTCTTCCTTACTTTGATGGCGCAAAAGTAATAATAATGATTTGATTAACAAAATTTCGGGGGAGAAAATTAAACCTGACAAGGTAATGGGGATCTTCTTTAAAAAGACTTACTTCAAAATAAAGACAGATTCCCCATTACAATGCTACCATTTTCTAAGAATGCTATTCTTTTATATACTCCAGCGGATCAACGCACTTACCCTCAAGTCGTATTTCAAAATGAAGATGCGAACCCGTTGAATAGCCAGTATTCCCAACCAGACCAATTAATTGTCCTTTTTGAATTTCCTGACCTGTCTCCACCTTAAATTCCTGTAAATGGGCATACCAGGATTCAAAACCATCTCCATGCTCTATTACGACCAGGTTTCCCCAGCCCTCTTCATTCGCAGCCTTCAGGACCTTTCCTCCTGCCGTAGAAAGTACGGAAACTCCTCCTTTGGCTTTCAGATCAATGCCATTATGAATTACCTCCTTTTTTGTTACAGGATTGAGCATTTTAACTCCGAAATATGCAGTGATTTTGTCATATTCCCCTTTTCTGATAGGGAATACTTCAGGTTTTTCACCGATGGGATTTGCAAATGACATGACCAGAAATCCAAGTATTGGAATGATCATTAAATACCAAACCATATGGATGCGTGATGTATTGTTTGTTGTTATCATCTTAATTCGTTTTTTAATTGTTATACCATTAAAATAATTGTACAATCCATTCAATCCTTCACCGGATCCCAGGTTATCCATTATCATTTTCAGATAATCGGATTTTTGGACTTCAGTTTTTAAAATCATTGAGTCCACCTGGTATTCATGAACTGACTTTAATGATTTGCGAAAGAAATATACAAAAGGATTGAACCAAAGCAATGAAATAAGGATTTCTGTCAGAATCAGATCGAAAGTGTGCCCTAAGGTAACATGCATTTTCTCATGTCTTATAACGGGTTCTTCGTATTTAGCAAACCTGACTTCAGGTACAAATATCCAGTTAAAATATGAAAAAATCACAGGTACATCAGCAGAGATTATCAGGTAACCATTATCGTTAGAATATGCAGACTTTCTTTTCATCCGAAACAAGCTGAAAGCGCTGAAAACAAGCCGGAACAAGTATATCAGCATAATAAAACAATAAAGAAAAAATAAAACCCTGCTCAGGTTTAAACTTTCCGATGAAGCAGCACCTAAGACCTGATATGGCTGATTCAATGAAACCAAATCATCGAATGCCGGTACCTGCATTATTCCAGCCATTGAAGTGTTAAATCTTACATCTGAGTAAGGGATAATAAATGAAACCGGGATCATCAGCAACAGAAAAACACGGTTGATCCAATGAAATGTCATCCACCTGAAAAAATGGTGGTAAACCAGGTATAATATTGCAAACACAATACTTACCTGAAACAGGTACCAAAGAAAATTATCCATTCTTCTCTTTTAATTCGCTGATTTTTTGTTCAATCATTTTCTTAATCTGCTCAAGTTCTGTAAGATTCAGGTTCTCATCATTTGTGAAGAATGATGTAAAGTTGCTAACCGATCCACTAAAAAAGTTCTTCACAACTCCTTTAAAATGTGACCGGAAATAGTCATCTTTAGTTACAATTGGATAATACTCATGAGTTTTACCGTAAGTTTTATAGCCAACAAATTTCTTCTTAACCAGAACCCGGATAACGGTTGAAATTGTTGTGTAAGCAGGTTTTGGTTCAGGAAACTTATCAACTATGTCTTTCAGGAAAGCTTTTTCAAACTTCCAGATAAATTGCATTACTTGTTCTTCAGCTTTTGTTAATTCTTTCATGAAGCAAATGTATAACTATATTTATAATAATACAACTATTTTTATAGTAATAATAATATTTCCTTCGATATTGTATATTTGTAAAAAAGCCTGACCAACAAAACAAATGAAATTCTCCGAATACGATATCTCCACCGAAATTAGACGAAACCTCGAAACACTTGGTTTTGTTAAGCCTACCGATATACAGTTCAAGGCCATCCCTCCCATCCTGAAAGGCGAAGATGTGCTTGCCATTGCTCAGACCGGCACCGGAAAGACAGCTGCATTTGCCATTCCTGTGGTCTATCTCCTCCACGAACAAAAACGATCCAAAACTCCTGATGGAGTCAAATGTGTTGTAATGGTTCCCACCCATGAGCTTGCCATACAGATAAATGAAGTATTTCAGCAACTCTCCCGTTACACCCGTGTTAATTCTTTTGCTATTTTCGGTGGAGTGGAGCAGCAGCCGCAGATTGAAAAACTGGAAAAAGGTATCGATATTGTAATTGCCACACCGGGGCGGCTGTTCGATCTGGTAAGTCAGGGTCACCTGAAACTTCAGAGGGTTGAGTTTCTCATTCTGGATGAGGCTGATCATATGCTCGATTTGGGATTTATCCGCGATATACAGGACCTGATAAAATTTCTTCCACGAAACCGGCAGACGCTTTTCTTTTCAGCAACAATAAATGAAAAGATAAAAGATCTGGCATATTCACTGGTTCGCAATCCAATCCGGATTCATGTATCCCCGAAAGATCCGGTTGCAAAAAACATCAACCATTCCATGGCTTTTGTGGAGATGGACGACAAACGTTTCTTTCTGGAAAGGGTAATTACCGAAAATCCCGAAAGTAAAATACTTGTATTTGTTAGGACGAAAGTCCGCGCTGAGCGGGTTTCGAAAGCAATGGAAAGGGTCGGAATCAATGCTTCTACCATTCACGGAGATAAAGATCAGAAAGACCGGCTTATTGCATTGGAAGAATTCAGAACAGGAAAAGTCAAAGTCCTCATTGCATCTGATGTAACTGCCCGCGGAATAGACATTCCGATGGTGGATTATGTTATAAACTACGATTTACCTGAGAAAGCAGAAAATTACGTCCATCGGGTAGGCCGTACCGGCAGAGGAACGCAAAAAGGAAATGCTGTTTCCTTTTGCAGTACAGAAGAAAAACCGATACTCGAAGAAATCGAAAGGTATCTCGAAAAACCCATAAAAGTTCTGGAAATTGATAAAACCGATTATTCTGCAACCCTTGATTTTTCTGCCGATGCAAAATCCGATTGGCAGGGACTTATGAAACAGCAGCAGGAATATGAAAAGAAAAAAAAGAAAGGGAAAAAATGAATTATGAATAAACTGCCGGCAATTTTTGTTTTATTTTTCTGTTTTTTGGCCTCAACCACTTTATTCGCTCAGGATGGTGAATCGAGATTCAACAATTTTGACGTCATTTCATATTCTTTTCAGATTGAACTTAACGACAGCAGCGATATTATCAGGGGAAAAGCTAAAATCGATGTAAACATTCTAAAGCAATGCGATACCCTGTATCTGGATCTTGCAAGCGTGAACCCAAAAGGAAAGGGAATGATTGTGGAAGAAATCAACGATGAACGCGGCCGGGTGTCATTCATTCATGCAGCTAATAAGATCTGCATTCCGGTTAAAGAAATTCATGCGAATGAAAACAAACAATTTGTCATTAAATACCGCGGTATTCCTGCTGATGGGCTTATTATTTCTAAAAATAAATTCGGTGACCGGACATTTTTCGGCGACAACTGGCCCAACAGAGCACATCAATGGCTGCCTTGTATTGATCACCCATCTGATAAAGCCAAAACAGAATTTATTGTTATTGCACCTTCGCATTATCAGGTGGTGTCAAACGGGTTATTAACGGAGGAATCAGTAAACAAAAATATTATTACATCCCGCTGGGTAACAAATGTTCCACTGCCAACAAAACTTCTTGTAATCGGAGTTGCTGATTTTGCCATGCAGGAACTTGCAACAGTTTCAGGAATCCCTGTTTCCACATGGGTTTACCCACAGAATAAAACCGAAGGATTCAACGACTATGCAGCAGCAGTTAAACCACTGGTTTATTTTACCGGTCTGATTGCTCCGTTCCCGTTTTCAAAACTTGCAAACGTGCAATCCACCACATTATACGGAGGGATGGAAAACGCCGGATGTATATTCTATGCTGAGAATTCAGTTACAGGCGAAGGCAGGGCAGAACGACTGATGGCACATGAAATAGCTCATCAATGGTTCGGGGATGCTGTTACGGAAAAAGACTGGTATCATATATGGCTAAGCGAAGGTTTTGCTACATATCTTACCGGGATGTATATCGAACAGAATTATGGTCATGCTGCATTTCTGAAACATATCAACACTGAGAAAGCAGAGGTTTTTGCTTATGAAAAATACCGTTTGTCACCCATAATTGATACAAGTCTTTCTGTATCTGCAGAGTTACTTAGTCCGAATACATATCAGAAAGCATCATGGATGCTTCACATGCTTCGTAAGGAGTTAGGGGACACGCTCTTTATAAGGAGTCTGCAAAATTTTTACAATGATTATAAATATAAGAATGCTCTTACCTCTGATTTTCAACTTATTGTGGAAAATATTTCAGGAAAGAGTTTCGATCATTTTTTTGAACAATGGTTATATAAAGCAGGGCATCCGGTTCTCGATATTACATGGTCACATTCAGAACATTCTCTTAATATAAGAATTAAACAAGTTCAGACAAACACTGTTTACCGCTTTCCGCTGGAGTTCAAAATAATCAATAAAAACTCTGTTGCATCACTGGTGAAGACTGATATTTATGCAATAGATCAGAATTTTACAATCCCTTATCATAACAATCCTATAGAAATTATCCCGGATCCGGGAAACTGGCTATTGATGGAATCAATTGTGCAGGAGGAGAGTATTTCCATTAAACCCTGAGTCTTTTTTTATTTCTTATGCTACATTGGACAGTTTGTAAAAAATTATAGCATTTTATAGTATCCTTCTGAATTTTCTCTAAATTTGATTCTTAACCAAAACCCATTTGTATGTCTCTGATAAATGAATTTAAACAATTTGCCATGAAAGGCAATGTTGTTGATTTGGCCGTCGGTATAATTATTGGTGCCGCATTCGGAAAAATTGTTACCAGCATTGTAAATGATATTATAATGCCACCGATTGGTGCACTTATCGGGGGAGTTGATTTCACAGATCTGAAAGTCATTTTAAAAGCTGCTACAACCGATGATGCAGGAAATGCTGTAACAGCAGTTACATTGAACTATGGCAATTTTGTGCAAACGACTATCGATTTTCTCATTATTGCTATGGCTGTATTCATGATTATAAAAGCAATAAACCGCATGAAAAAGAAAGAGGAAGCTGCCCCCTCAGCTCCTCCCAAACCTTCTAATGAAGAAGTTCTGCTTACGGAGATCAGGGATCTTTTAAAAAAATAGCCGGTATGGTTACAGGGACCAAAGGCTGATAGAATGATACATTTATGCTTAACTGAAGTTATGATAATTGATGATTATCTTCACTTTTTATAAAATGATTTCGTTTCAGTACATTAAACTAAGCAGTTTCACTGTTCAACAGCCTTAATCTGAACTCCTTTGTCTGAAATCCCCATAAACAAACAAAAAATAATAAACGATCCCGTATACGGTTTCATCGGACTGCCTTATGAGATCGTTTATGATTTGTTTGAGCACCCGTATTTTCAGCGTTTGCGTCGAATCAGACAACTGGGGCTTACACATTATGTTTATCCCGGAGCAAATCACACCCGTTTTCAGCATGCACTAGGTGCTACCTATCTGATGAACTCAGCAATTGAGATTATCCGATCCAAAGGCCACGAAATTACTGAAGAAGAAGCCGAGGCTGTCAGTATAGCCATATTATTGCACGATATTGGTCATGGACCGTTTTCACATGCTCTGGAAAGCAGCATCATTGAAGGCACAAGTCATGAAACCCTTTCACTTCTTTTCATGAACCGCCTGAATGAGATCTTTAAGGACAGACTTGAGCTTGCAATCCGTATTTTCACGAATAACTACCCCAAGAATTTTCTACACCAGCTCGTTTCAAGTCAGCTTGATATGGACCGACTGGATTATCTTCGTCGTGACAGCTATTTCACAGGAGTTACCGAAGGCGTGGTTGGGTCCGACCGTATTATCAAAATGCTGAATGTTCATGACGACCAACTGGTAGTCGATATAAAAGGCATTTATTCAATTGAAAAATTTCTTGTTTCCCGCAGACTCATGTATTGGCAGGTATATTTTCATAAAACCGTAATTGCAGCAGAACACCTGTTGGTTCAGGTTCTCAGACGGGCAAAATTCCTTTCTGAAAAGGGTGAAGATCTGTTTGCCTCTCCCGCTTTATCATATTTTCTGAAAAACAAGATAGTAGAAAAAAATTTCGATCATAACGGACCGGTTGATCTCCTTGATCTATTTAGTCAGCTTGATGATAACGATATAATGGTTTCAGCAAAGGTATGGATGAATCACAAGGATAAAGTTCTTTCCATGCTTTGTTCGATGCTTATTAATCGTAAACTGTTCCGTATTGAAATGAAAAATAAGGCTTTCGATCCGGGCAGAGTTACGAGAATAAGAGATTACCTGGCTCTGTATTACAAGCTAAGTGCACGAGATACCCGCTATCTGGTTATGGAAGGCAGCATCAGTAATTATGCCTATAACTCTCTGGATGACAATATTAAAATTATGATGAAAAACGGAGAATGTCATGATGTTGCAGAAGTGTCGGATATGCTTAATGTCACTGTCCTTTCCCGAACTGTGAAGAAGCATTTTTTATGTTATCCCAAGGAAATTGAGATTCCTTTTTGACCTCTCCCCGGCTCCCACAAAGCGGGACAGGCTCTCCCCAGAGGGAAGGGTAGTGGAAAAAATAGAATTTAAATAGGTTATAAATTTTATCTTAAAAGACATGAATTTTTTTGCCCTTTCTAACGAAGTTCCTCCTGATAGCTTAAGGTCTGACTCTCCTCCTTTGGAGGGGTTGGGGGAGGTTAAGGAGGCATTTGATCCGATACCTCTCCCCAGCCCTCCCCAAAGGGAAGGGTGACGTTAAAAATTGAATTTAAATAGGTTATAAATTTTATCTTAAAAGACATGAATTTTTTTGCCCTTTCTAACGAAGTTCCTCCTGATAGCTTAAGGTCTGACTCCCCTCCATTGAAATGGTTGGGTGAGGTTAAGGAGGTTGTTGATCCAGGATATATCACCGTAATTAAAGAATTTAACCAGACTCAAAAAGAGATAAGCCTTAATTTAATTGAAATGCATAGTTTTGCAGTTTATTAAACCAATGATATAATTTTCCAAACCCCATGAAATTCAAAGCCCAAATGATCGCCTCCTTTCTTAAGGGAGAAATTGATGGAAATCCGGAAGTGGAAGTTGAAAGCATTTCCAAAATTGAAGAGGGAAAGCCGGGTACTTTATCTTTTCTTTCTAATCCCAAATATGAAAAATATATCTATGAAACGCAGGCCAGCATTGTTCTTGTAAACAAGGACTTTAAACCTGAAAAACCTGTTACTGCAACTTTAATTCGTGTTGAAAACGCTTACGAGTCATTTGCATCGCTTCTGGAACTTTACCAGCAGTCCAAACCCCAAAGGACCGGAATTCATAAGCTTGCGAGTGTAAATGAAGATGCCGTTCTTGATGAAAATGTTTATATCGGTGATTTTACTGTCGTTGAAAGTCGCGCCCGGATAGGAAAAAATGTTAAACTTTACCCTCAGGTTTATATCGGTGAAGGCGTCGAAATTGGTGAAGGTTCAATAATTTATGCAGGAGTAAAAGTTTATGAGGGATGCAAAATTGGTAAGAATTGTATCATACATTCCGGTGCCGTTATTGGTGCTGATGGATTTGGTTTCGCTCCCCAGTCTGATAAAAGCTATAAAAAAATTCCTCAGATAGGAATTGTAATTATCGGCGATAATGTTGAAATAGGCGCAAACACATGCATCGACAGGGCTACGATGGGAGCAACTCTTATCCATAAGGGTGTTAAACTCGATAATCTCATCCAGATTGCGCATAATGTTGAGGTAGGTGAAAACACAGCAATGGCGGCACAAACCGGAGTTGCCGGATCGGCAAAAATAGGAAAGAACAATGTTTTTGCAGGCCAGGTTGCTGTTGTTGGTCATATCACCATTGGTAATGATGTTAAAATCGGAGGACAGGCAGGAGTTATGCGTGAAGCAAAGGACGGTGAATTACTGCAAGGTTCACCCGCCATTAACTTCAAGGATTTCTGGAAGGCTTCGGCAATATTCAATAAGCTTCCCGAACTTCGTTATCAGATAATGCAGCACGAGAGAGACATTAAAGAACTTAAGGAAAAGAAATAGTTCGACCGTAAAAACATTTTCGGCCTCTTTAGGCTGATTTCACAAGCTTTCTGACTCGAATTTGATTTCTGTAATTTCTTTTCGATTCATTGAATTTTTGTATATTGCGGCGGTTTTTACATATTGATTTACCCAATACCCAAATATGGCAGACAAACAGAAAACTATACGGAAAGCGGTCAGTGTAAAAGGAAAGGGACTTCATTCCGGAGTAGATGTAGAACTCACTTTTAACCCGGCTCCGGCTAACCACGGATTCGTTTTCCAAAGAACCGACCTTCCTGATAAACCCTTGATCCGTGCCCTAGCCGAGAATGTAACTGAAACATCACGCGGAACAACTCTTGAGGAGAATGGCGGAAAGGTAATGACTATCGAACATTGCCTCGCTGCTTGTGTAGGATTGGAAATTGATAACCTTCTTATTCAGCTCAATGGACCTGAAGCACCTATTCTTGACGGCAGTTCAAAAGTTTATGTTGAAGCCCTTGAAAGCGTTGGCGTAACTGAGCTTGAAGCTGAAAAAATTTATTTCACACCCAGTGAGAGAGTTGAATATTACGACGAAGCCAAAGGAATTCATATAATTGCATACCCCGACGCTGAACTCTCAATGAATGTTTTGATAGATTATAATTCTAAAGTTCTCGGAAATCAATACGCCACACTTGATGATCTTCAAAAATTTAAAAAAGAAATTGCACCGTGCAGAACTTTCGTTTTTCTTCATGAACTTGAGCTTCTTGCGAAACATAATCTAATCAAGGGAGGAGATCTGGATAACGCGATAGTAATTATGGACAGAAAGGTATCACAGGAAGAACTGGATCGTCTTGCCAAATTATTTAACAAACCGAGTATGGAGGTTAAACCGGAAGGTGTGCTTAATAACCTTGATTTGCATTTTCCCAATGAACCCGCCAGACATAAACTTCTCGATCTTATCGGCGACCTTTCGCTTATCGGAATGCCATTCAAAGGAAAAATTATCGCTACCCGTCCTGGTCATCATGCAAATACCGAATTTGCGCGTATTCTGAGACAAATGGCAAAGAAGGAAAAAGCAAAAAAGAATATTCCAAAATATAACCCCAACGAAGAACCTGTTGTTGATGTAGTTGGAATTCAGAATATCCTTCCCCACCGCTCACCCTTTTTGCTCGTGGACAAAATTATTTTCCGCGATGAAAAAACTGTTGTCGGAATTAAAAATGTAACAATGAACGAGCCCTTCTTCGTGGGGCATTTCCCCGGAGAACCAATTATGCCGGGCGTTCTGCAGGTTGAAGCTATGGCCCAGGTAGGTGGTGTGCTGGTATTAAACACCGTTCCGGATCCCGAAAACTACCTTACTTTTTTCCTGAAAATTGATAAAGTACGGTTTAAAAGAAAAGTTGTCCCCGGTGATACCCTGATTCTCAAAATGACCCTTCTTGAGCCCATGAGAAGAGGAATCGCCCTTATGTTTGGTGAAGGTTATGTTGGAGATAATCTTGTTATTGAGGGAGAATTAATGGCACAGATTTCAAAAGTAAAATAATGAACAACTCACTTTCATCCATTCACCCTAATGCAAAAATAGGCGACAAAGTTACTATTGAGTCCTTTGTTACCATTCAGGAAGATGTACAAATAGGAGACGGTACCTGGATAGGTCCAAATGCAGTAATTATGAACGGTTCCCGAATCGGGAAAAACTGCCAGATACATCCCGGAGCGGTAATTTCCGGAACTCCCCAGGATAAAAAATTTGACGGGGAGTATACTACCGCAATAATTGGCGATAACACTTCCATACGCGAATTTGCAACCATAAACAGAGGGACAAAAGCGAAAGAGAAAACTGTAATCGGAAGCAACTGCCTCATCATGTCATACGGCCATGTTGCACATGATACAATTATCGGCAATGGTTGTATTGTTGGCAGCTATGCAGGGTTAGCCGGTGAAGTTGAAATGGACGATTTTGCCATTCTGAGTCCGGGAAGCCTGGTACACCAGTTTTGTCGTATCGGTACGCATGTAATGATCCAGGGCGGAAGCAAAGTAACTAAAGATGTTCCACCGTATTGCATGGCAGGTAGGGATCCTCTGGCTTATACAGGTGTAAACTCTGTGGGATTAAGAAGACGTGGATTCTCAAATGAAGCAATTAATCAGATTCTCGATATTTACAGAATCATCTATCAGAGAAACATGAATGTTTCACAGGCTCTGGAATTTATCGAAGGGAATGTAGCCAAATCTGCTGAAAGAGATGTTATTCTTACATTTGTAAAGGGATCAAAAAGAGGGATCATACGCAGTATACTTGATTCCCGCGAAGGAGAAGAATAAAAACCCTATTATCTTTCAGCCAGGCCATCCCAGCCCTGAGCCCTTAACTGAACCGTATTGCCTTCAGGTGTTACCATGAGGGCTTTTTCGTCCTTATCCACTATTTTCCCGATAATATGAATTTCTTTCATATCCCGGAGCTTTTCAAAATCTTTCAAGGGTACAGTAAATAAGAGCTCATAATCTTCTCCCCCGTGTAAGGCACAAATAAGAGGCTCAATATTAAACTCCCCGGCCATCATTGCTGTTGTATGATCTATTGGTATCTTTTCCTGATAAATCCTGCACCCAACTTCAGAATTTTTACAAATGTGGAGGATTTCCGAAGATAAGCCATCAGAAATATCAATCATTGAAGTAGGTAAAATTTTCTTTTCCTTTAAAAGTCGGATGATATCTTCTCTGGGTTCAGGTTTCAGCTGTCGGGCAACAATATAATCATGACCTTCCAAGTCGGGCTGAAGAGAAGGATCCTTCTCAAATAACGCTTTCTCTCTTTCAAGCAGTTGAAGTCCGGCATAAGCAGCGCCAAGATCCCCGCTCACACAAATCAGGTCATTTACACAGGCGCCACTGCGGTAAACAATCTCATCTTTCAGGGCAACGCCAATGGCGGTGATGCTTATGGTAAGACCCGTTACCGACGAGGAAGTATCTCCACCGACCAGATCAACCTCATATTTATCGCAAGCCATGTAAATCCCTGAGTATAGTTCCTCCAGAGCTTCAAGGGAAAACTTTCCCGATACCGCAATGGAAACAGTTATCTGCTTAGGTACTCCATTCATAGCGTAAATATCCGAGAGATTTACCGCTACAGCCTTATAGCCCAGATGTTTCAGGGGAGTATAAATGAGATTAAAATGAATACCTTCTACCAAAAGATCCGTTGTGACAAGCATACAATGATCACCCGCATCAATAATTGCTGCATCATCGCCAACTCCTTTAATACTTGATGCATGTAACGTTTTGCGATGGGATGTCAGTCTGTCAATTAATCCAAACTCTCCGATTTCGGAAAGCAAGGTTGGGTTTTTTTGTTCCATGGGATATTTTATTGGGATACAAAATTAGAATAATGAATGGAATAATGCACTAATATCAAAAGGCGACAAATGTCGGTATAAGAAACTGAATAATTTTGTATATTTGTACCCTATTTATAATTAATCTAAATAAAGGCTGATGGTGGCAGAAATCGAAAGACAGGAAAACAGCTATGAGTGAAAATAACAAGATTCTTACCGACCTTACACAGAGCGATTACAAATACGGATTTGTTACCGATATAGAATCTGAATCCATTCCAAAAGGTCTGAATGAAGAGGTGGTTGCTCTGATATCTGCAAAGAAAAATGAACCGGAATGGATGCTTGAATTTCGTCTGAAAGCATTCAGGCACTGGCAAAAGATGAGCATGCCCAAATGGCCTCATCTTATACTTCCTGAGATAAACTATCAGGATATCATCTACTATTCTGCACCAAAACAGAGCGCTAAATTAAACAGCCTTGATGAGGTTGATCCGGAGTTGCTCGATACTTTCAACAAACTTGGCATCCCCCTTGAAGAGCAAAAGGCTCTTGCCGGTGTTGCTGTTGATGCAGTTATGGATAGTATTTCCGTAAAAACAACCTTTAAAGAAACTCTTGCTGAAAAGGGAATTATTTTCTGCTCTTTCAGCGAGGCAGTTCAAAACCATCCCGACCTGATAAAAAAATACATGGGATCAGTGGTTCCCTATACTGATAATTATTTTGCAGCCCTAAACTCAGCAGTTTTTAGCGATGGTTCTTTCTGCTACATTCCCAAAGGAGTTCGCTGTCCGATGGAGTTATCAACCTATTTCCGTATCAATGCTGCTAATACGGGGCAATTCGAAAGAACCCTGATTGTTGCCGAAGAAAGCAGTTATGTGAGCTATCTGGAAGGTTGCACGGCTCCCCGGAGAGATGAAAACCAGCTCCATGCAGCCATTGTTGAAATCGTTGCCATGGACCATGCACAGGTAAAATATTCTACGGTTCAGAACTGGTATCCGGGCGATAAAAATGGATTAGGCGGCATCTATAATTTTGTTACCAAAAGAGGTATGTGTAAGGGAGACTTTTCAAAAATCTCCTGGACGCAGGTAGAAACCGGATCTGCCATAACATGGAAGTATCCCAGTTGTATTCTCAGGGGAAATAATTCAATCGCAGAATTCTATTCTGTTGCCGTTACCAATAATCATCAACAAGCTGATACAGGCACCAAGATGATCCATATTGGGAAAAACACCAAAAGCACGATAATATCAAAAGGTATATCCGCAGGCTTCAGTGAGAATTCCTACCGCGGGCTTGTAAAGGTGCTGAAAGGTGCTGAAAATGCACGGAATTACTCGCAATGCGACTCGCTTCTTCTGGGAGATAAATGCGGTGCACATACATGGCCTTATATTGAGGTTGATAATAAAACGGCAATAGTTGAGCACGAAGCAACAACCTCCAAAATTGGTGAGGATCAGATTTTTTACTGCAATCAGCGCGGACTCGATACAGAAACGGCCATCAGCCTTATTGTAAACGGTTATGCAAAGGAAGTCCTCAATAAGCTGCCTATGGAATTTGCCGTTGAAGCGCAAAAACTGCTGGCAATTACCCTGGAGGGAAGCGTTGGCTAGATTTCGATATGTTCAACTTAAAAAAGATGTTAAAATAAAATAAATTCTAAATTCTAAATTCTAAATTCTAAATTCTAAATTAAAAAATGCTCTCCATAAAAAACCTTAAAGTCTCCATAGAAGATAAAGAAATTCTGAAAGGAATCAACCTCGAAGTAAAACCCGGAGAAATTCATGCAATCATGGGTCCCAACGGTTCCGGGAAAAGCACGCTTGCTGCAGCATTATCAGGTCGTGAATATGCTAACATTACATCCGGCAGTATAACTTATCTGGGTATGGATCTTCTCGCCCTTTCCCCCGAAGACAGGGCCAGAGCCGGCGTCTTCCTTGGCTTTCAATATCCGGTTGAGATACCGGGCGTAAGCATGGTAAACTTCATGCGGGCTGCCGTTAATGAAAAACGTAAATACCAGAAAATGGAGCCTCTATCATCAAGCGATTTTCTTAAACTTATGCGTGAGAAGAAAGAGGTTGTGGAAATCGATTCCAATCTTACAAACCGCTCGGTGAATGAAGGATTTTCAGGTGGTGAAAAAAAGAAAAATGAAATTTTCCAGATGGCTATGCTTGAACCAAAACTTGCCATCCTCGACGAAACGGATTCGGGTCTTGATATCGACGCTCTGCGCATAGTTGCCAGCGGTGTGAATAAACTCCATTCTCCCGAAAACTCAACCATAGTTATAACGCATTATCAAAGGCTGCTCGATTATATTGTTCCCGATTTTGTGCATGTTTTGTATCAGGGGAGGATTGTAAAATCGGGCGACAAAACCCTGGCGTATGAACTGGAGGAAAAGGGCTATGACTGGATCAAAGAAGAAATAATATCTGGATAAATCAGGAGAACCGGCGATGAATGAGGAAGTGAATATTATAGATACGAAGGAAATATTTTCAGGTCTTTTCCACGAAAAGAAGAATGAAATTTTTATGGGTTCTTCGGATCATGTGAATTCCATACGCAATAAGGCCATGGAAAGTTTTAACCTGGTAGGGTTACCGGGTAAAAAGGATGAAAAATATAAGTATACTCCTGTAAACGACTATTTCAGTAAAGATCTGAAGCAGAATTTTAATCCGAAAAAAATTGAATTCGATATCGATGAACTTTTCAAATGCGATATACCGGAACTCGACACACAGGTAATTCTTGTTTTAAACGGGTTTTATTACAATACTTCCAATCTTTTAACCACACTGAAAAATGGAGTGGTTTTCGGGAGTCTTCGTGAAGCAGGTAAAAAATACCCTGACTTGTTCGAAAATCATTATGCCAGATATGCCAGCTATTCAGGGGATGGTGTAACGGCTCTGAATACGGCTTTCGCCCAGGATGGCGTATTCCTGTATGTTCCGAAGAATGTGGTGTGTGAAAAACCTTTTCAGATAATTCATCTTTTAATGTCGGATGAGGCTCAGATGGTTCATCACCGTAATCTTTTTATTCTTGAAGAAAATGCAGAGGCTAAAGTTTTAATCTGTGACCACACTCTCTCGAACCACGAATTTCTGACAAACTCCGTTACGGAAATGTATTCCGGACCGGATTCAAACCTCGATCTGACACGTGTTCAGAACGAACATAACAAGGCCATCCAGCTTACAAACGCTTATGCTCAACAGATGCGGAATTCCCGCGTCAACTCAAACTACATTACCCTGCACGGAGGAAAAGTAAGAAATAATGTATATGTAAATCTTGCCGGCGAAGGTGCAGATAATAATTCGATGGGCCTTTACCTGGCTGATGATTCACAACACATAGATAACTTCACCTATGTGAACCATATGGTACCGAACTGTACAAGCAACCAGCTCTATAAAGGTATTCTTGACGAAAACTCTACAGGTGCTTTCAACGGAAAGATTCATGTATGGAAAGATGCCCAGCATACTCAGGCCTATCAGCGAAACAATAATATTCTGCTAACCGATACTGCTAAAATGAATACCCGTCCTCAGCTTGAAATTTACGCTGATGACGTTAAATGCAGTCACGGGGCAACAGTTGGTCAGCTCGATACCGATGCGCTTTTTTACCTTCGATCCCGCGGAATTCCCTATAAAGAAAGTATGCACCTGCTGATGTATGCATTTACGCATGCCGTGCTGTCCGAAATCAAACTTCTGCCTTTACGTGAAAGGGTTATCGAATTGGTCGACAAACGCTTAAGAGGAGAACTTTCTCACTGTAACAACTGTAAAATGAAATGTCAGTAAATCAGGAAAATACAACCGTTGGCATTGATATAACCCGCATCAGGAGAGACTTTCCCATTCTCCAGACACAGGTCCACAATAAACCCCTTGTTTATCTTGATAACGGTGCCACTACCCAGAAACCCCGCCTTGTAATTGATAAGCTGACTGAACTTTACGAAAGCAAGAACAGCAGTATTCACAGGGGGGTACATTATCTGAGCGAGCAAATGACCGGTGAATACGAATATGCCCGTGAAGTTGTAAAGAAGTTTATTAATGCCAGGGATACCAGTGAAATAGTTTTCACAAGTGGTGCAACGGGCTCAATTAATACAATAGCTTTTTCATTTGGAGAGAAATATGTGAAAGAAGGCGATGAAATCATTGTTTCAGAGATGGAGCATCATTCTAATATTGTTCCCTGGCAAATGCTTTGTATCCGTAAGAAAGCAAAATTAAGGGTAATTCCTTTTGATGAGAACGGGGAACTGATTCAGAATGAATATAAGTTGCTTTTTAACGATAAAACCCGGTTGCTTGCTTTTACGCACGTTTCCAACTCCCTCGGAACAATTAATCCGGCAAAAGAGATGATCAGATATGCTCACGAGAGAAACGTACCGGTATTACTTGATGGAGCGCAGGCTGTTCAGCACGGTCATGTGGATGTTCAGGATCTGGATTGTGATTTTTATGTCTTTTCGGGTCATAAAATTTTCGGACCTACAGGTATCGGTGTCCTTTATGGCAAGGAAACTCTGCTGGATGCTTTGCCTCCGTATCAGGGAGGTGGTGATATGGTGGATTGTGTGAAATTCGAAAAAACCACTTATAATAACCTTCCTTTTAAATTTGAGGCCGGCACCATGAACTATACCGGGGCTATTGGTCTCGGTGTAGCTCTCGAATACGTTAATTCCATTGGTTTTGATGCTATCATGCAACATGAAAAAAATCTGTCTTCTTACACAGAGAAAAGGCTAAGGGAAATTGAGGGATTGGATATTTACGGAAATGCAAAAGAGAAAATTTCCGTTTTTTCCTTTCTGATACAGGGATTACATCCTTACGACACCGGAATGATTCTGGATAAAATGGGCATTGCTGTCAGAACCGGTACTCACTGTACCCAGCCTGTAATGGACCACTTTCAGATTGCAGGAACCATAAGGGCTTCGATGGCTTTTTATAATTCTCAGGATGATGCAGACAGACTTATTGAAGGTCTGAAGAAAGCTGTATCTATGTTGAAATAAGGTTATCCGGTTATTTCACAAAAACTCCTTTCACTTTTTTTTATACCTTTGCCAACAGATTTAGTCTTATTCCAAATATGACACTTACTGAAATCCAGGACCAGATTATTGAAGAGTTTTCAGCGTTTGAAGACTGGATGGATCGTTACAATTATCTGATTGAACTTGGCAACGAACTTCCGGCTATTGAACCAAAATATAAAACCGATGAGTATCTGATAAATGGCTGCCAGTCAAAAGTGTGGTTACATGCTGAATTCCTTAATGGCAGGATGCTTTTTACTGCCGACAGTGATGCAATAATTGTTAAGGGAATAGTTGCACTGCTAATCCGGGCTTTGAATAATCAGGAAGCTTCTGAAATTATGAATGCAGATTTGTATTTTATTGATAAGATTGGTCTGAAGGAAAACCTTTCACCGACCCGAAGTAACGGCCTTGTTTCAATGGTAAAGAAGATGAAAATGTATTCTCTTGCGTATCATGCTAAACATTCCGGCCTGTAATATTGTTAGAACAGAAGAGAGAGATAAAACCATGGCAGAAGTAAATAATTTCCTGCAAATTGAAACTGAGATTGTGCAGGTACTCAAAAATATCTTCGATCCGGAAATCCCGGTAAATATATATGATCTGGGCCTGATTTACGGAATTGAAGTGGACGATAACAACAAAGTGGAAATAACCATGACACTCACGGCTCCCAACTGTCCGGTTGCCGACTCCCTGATCCTTGAAGTTCAGGAAAAAGTAAAAGCCATCGAAGGTGTAACGGATGCAAAGATCAATCTTACTTTCGAGCCTCCCTGGGATGAATCCAATCTCACCGATGAGGCAAGGCTTGAGCTGGGCCTGATGTGAAAAAAAGCCCGACATACTCGCAGCAGATTAAAACCGAGGCTCTTCGTCTGGGGTTCAGCGATTGTGGCATCTCAGAAGCAAGTTTTCTTTCCGAAGATGCTGAACGTCTAAAAAACTGGCTGGAAAAGGGTTATCAGGCACAATTATCCTATATGGAAAACCATTTCGATAAGCGCACCGATCCCCGCTTACTCGTGGAAAATGCAAAATCGGTAGTGTCGGTTATCCTCAGCTATTATCCCTCTGAAAAACAAACGGATCCCGAGGCCCCTGTATTATCGAAATATGCATACGGACAGGATTACCACGATGTCATCCGGAAAAAATTGAAATCCCTTCTTGAGTTTACCAAACAGCTGATTCCCGGATGTGAAGGTCGTGTATTTACCGATTCAGCACCCGTACTGGAACATGCCTGGGCCAGTCGTGCCGGCCTGGGATGGATTGGTAAAAACTCCCTCCTGCTGAACACTAAATTCGGCTCATTCGTGTTTATTGGTGAAATGATCATCACAGCTGAACTGGAATACGATCAGGCAATTAATGAAATGTGCGGAAGCTGCCGTAACTGCATTACATCCTGCCCTACAAATGCGATTGTGGCTGACCGCACTATTGATGCTGGTAAATGCATTTCCTACCATACCATAGAAAACAAAACACCCCGGATGCCTGAAAATCTGAAGAATTATTTCCTCAACCGGGTATTCGGCTGCGATATATGCCAGGATGTGTGTCCCTGGAACCGTAAAGTAAGTCCGCATAATACCTCTGAATTCAATTCCAAGCCTGAACTACTGGGAATGAACAAAAACGAATGGTATAAGATGGATAAAACGAAGTTTGATGAACTTTTCGGGGGATCGGCTGTGAAACGGGCAGATTTCGATGGATTGAGAAGAAACCTCGATTTTCTGATAAAGAAGTAATAGTTCTTTTTGCATCAGTCTTTTTGAATTATCGTTTTTCTTTACTTAAAACACTTCCGTCAACTCTGATTTTCCATTTACCTCTCTCTTAATCCTTTTCATAAAACAAGCTCTGTTCCCAACTGAATGGTTACTACATAGTTTGGTTACTTTCAGCAATTATGATTACCTTTATGAAATCTTTTTTTACTTAAGATAACCGGTTAACCTTAGAGAGTAGCTCAATGAATCATCAGCACTACACCTGGACTTCAACCGACCAGGTGAAACTTTTTGCTCAAAGCTGGACTGCGGAACATGACGATCGAAAACTCATAATCCTCGTTCATGGTCTTGGTGAACATAGCAGCAGGTATGAGCATTGGGCCAAACTTTTTACCGATAAAGGATATTCCCTTCTTACCATGGATCTTCACGGTCATGGCCGATAAGAAGGAAAAAGAGGGCATATAAAATCTCTGGATGTTTTATTGG
This sequence comes from uncultured Chitinophaga sp., assembly GCA_964404825.1. Lineage (GTDB taxonomy): Bacteria > Bacteroidota > Bacteroidia > Bacteroidales > JACJXF01. Next base: position 7,559 of record CAYOLQ010000016.1, on the reverse strand, counting down.
ATGATATTGACATCCTTTATAATAAAAGTGAAGAACTTTTCCCCGGATATAAAAAAGTGCTTTACGGTCATTCCATGGGCGGTAATCTTGTGCTGAACCATGTTATCCGCAGAAACCGACCTGTTGATGCCATTATTACAACATCTCCCTGGCTTAAGCTATACAACGAGCCTTCCGATTTAGTACTTAAAATTACAGGATGGCTTAAAAGTATTATGCCTGCACTTTCGATTTCCAACCAGCTGAAAGCCGAACAGATTTCTCATGACCCGGAAGTGGTGCGCGACTATGAAAGAGATCCCCTGAATCACGACCGGATTTCTCTTAAAATGTTTCATGAGTTATACCAGGGAGGATACCATGCATTGAGGAATGTATACAAAATTAATTACCCCTTTCTGATTATGCATGGAACATCCGATACCATCTGCTCTCCCAAAGCAAGCGAAGAATATGTAATGAATACAAGCAAACGCACCCGCCTGAAACTCTGGCCCAATCAATATCATGAGCTTCACAACGAATTTATCAAAGAGGAAGTTCATGCCTATATCATCAGCTGGCTCGAAGAACAAAAAATCTAGATATGTCTGCATTCCGCACCAAAATAGAATTACAGGAATCATCGTTCCGGATCTCTCATAAAAGCAGAATTCTCCTTAACGGTTCCTGCTTCACAGATACTATCGGTCAGAAAATGCAAAAACTGCTTTTTCCCGTAAGAATTAATCCCTTTGGCGTGGTTTATAACCCAATCAGCATACTTAACGGACTGGGTATTCTTCTGGATGAAGATTATTATACCGAAGATGACCTCCAATTCCATAATGAACTCTGGTTCTCATGGGATCATCACAGCAGTTTCTCAGGTACCGTAAAAGAGAATTGTCTGAATCATATTAATGAAGAAATAAAAACATCTTCTAAACACCTGAAAAAAGCAGATTACCTCCTGATTACCTTTGGTACTGCCTGGATCTACCGGCTTAAAAAAACAGGGGAAATCGTTTCCAACTGTCACAAACTCCCTGAAAAAGAATTTGAGCGTCTGCTCCTGAAACCCAAAGACATAGTAAAATCATGGACAGTATTTATGCAGGAGTTACTTGGAAAAAACAAGAAACTGAAGATAATCTTCACGGTTAGTCCGGTGCGTCACTGGAAAGACGGTGCTCATGGCAACCAGATAAGCAAATCTATTCTGTTACTTGCCATTGATGAATTATGCAGGGCATTTCCTGAAAACACCGCCTATTTTCCCGCTTACGAAATCATGATGGACGATTTACGCGATTATCGCTTTTATTCTGATGATCTCCTGCATCCAAACACACAGGCTGTTAATTATATCTGGGATATTTTTCAGAAATGCTTTTTCGACAATAGTACGCTTGAAATAAACAAAGAGGTGGAAAAAATCACTCTGGCAATGAATCACCGGGTTTACAATGAGGATACTGATGCACACCGTAAATTCAGGGAAAAACTTGCCATCCAGACACGGGTTCTGGCTAAAAAATATCCCTTCCTTAACTTTAAAAATATTCTTTGATAACCGGCCACAGATACGCAAAATCCCGAATACCCGAAATAAAAGAGATTTTTATCTTTATCAGTCAATTAAATATTTATTTTTGCGCAAGATTGGGTAAGTGTCTGTACTTATTGTTTTCAGAAAGTATCCATTTTTTCAGGGGATCTGCCGCAATACTCAAGTATCTGCATTCCCGTGATAGTAAAAGTTGAATCTGTAAAAAAAAGAAATAATGAGAAAATGGCGCATTGAAGATTCTGCCGAACTTTATAATATAAACGGGTGGGGAATTAACTACTTTTCCATAAGCAGCAAAGGTCATGTTGTTGTTACTCCCCGAAAAGACGGAATTGAAGTTGATCTGAAAGAACTTGTGGAGGAACTTCAGCTTCGCGATGTATCAACACCTCTGCTTGTGCGATTTCCGGATATTCTCGACAGCCGGATTGAAAAAATGGCAAGTTGTTTCAAGATTGCCGCCGAAGAATACAAATTCAAAGCTCAGAACTTTATCGTTTACCCGATTAAGGTAAACCAGATGCGGCCGGTAGTTGAGGAAATCGTTACACATGGAAAGAAATTCAATATAGGTCTTGAAGCCGGTTCAAAACCTGAGCTTCATGCGGTAATTGCCATCAATACCGATAATGATTCGCTTATTATCTGCAACGGCTATAAAGACGAAGATTATATTGAACTGGCATTGCTGGCTCAGAAAATGGGCAAGCGTATTTACGTGGTGGTAGAGAAACTCAATGAACTTAAACTGATCACACGGGTTGCAAAACGACTCAAAGTAAAGCCGAATATCGGCATCAGGATAAAGCTCGCCAGCGCCGGTAGCGGCAAGTGGGAAGATTCGGGTGGTGATGTGAGTAAATTTGGATTAACCTCAAGCGAGCTGCTCGATGCACTTGATTTTCTCGAAAAAAATAAGATGAAAGATTGCCTGAAACTGCTGCATTTTCATATCGGCAGCCAGGTAAATAAAATCAGACGCATAAAAATCGCCTTGCGTGAAGCTTCCCAGTTTTATGCCCAGCTTTATCTGAAAGGTTTTGGAGTAGAACTCGTGGACATTGGCGGAGGCCTTGGTGTGGATTACGATGGCACACGATCATCGAACAGTGAAAGCAGCGTGAACTACAGCATTCAGGAGTATGTAAACGATGCCGTTTCAACAATGGCCGATGTAAGCGATAAAAACAATATTCCTCACCCCGATATTATAACAGAGTCAGGAAGGTCACTCGCTGCCCACCATTCTGTGCTCATTTTCGAAGTTCTTGAGTCGGCGACTCTACCTACCTGGGAGGAAACAGAAGAGATAAGCCCATCCGACCATGAGCTCGTCAGAGAACTTTATGCCACCTGGGATGCCATTAACCAATCCCGGATGCTTGAAGCCTGGCACGATGCACAGCAGATCCGCGAAGAAGCACTCGACCGTTTCAGCCTGGGATTACTGGACCTGAAAACCCGTGCACAAATCGAAAGACTTTTCTGGTCTATCGCTCGTGAAGTCCATCAGATGACCAGCGAATTAAAACACGTACCCGAGGAACTTTTGCAACTCCCCAAATTATTATCGGATAAATATTTTTGCAATTTTTCCTTGTTTCAGTCATTGCCCGATTCATGGGCCATCGACCAGATTTTCCCCATAATCCCTATCCAACGCCTCGAGGAAAAACCCGACCGTTCGGCAACTTTGCAGGATATTACCTGCGACTCGGATGGGAAAATTGACAATTTCATTTCTACACGAAATCTTTCCTATTACCTGCCTGTTCATTCCCTCAGAGGTAAAGAGCCATACTATATCGGTGTTTTTCTGGTTGGGGCCTACCAGGAGATTCTCGGCGATTTGCATAACCTTTTTGGCGATACCAATGCCGTTCATGTATCGGTTGACAAGCATGGCTACAGCATCGACCAGATAATTGATGGAGAAACCGTTGCTGAGGTTCTTGAATATGTTCAGTACAATCCGAAGAAACTCGTGCGTACCGTGGAAACCTGGGTTACCTCATCGGTAAAATCCGGCATCATTACCACTGAAGAAGGCAAGGAATTCCTTTCAAATTACAGGTCGGGTTTGTATGGCTATACCTATCTTGAATAGTTTTTCGGGGGATCTGAAACATGGAACAAAAAAACAATCCCCTTCATGGTAAAACCCTTGAGACGATTCTCTCTCAGCTCGTCGATTTTTACGGATGGGAACAGTTGGGATATAAGATTAATATTAAAAGTTTTAATAACGATCCAAGCATAAAATCGAGTCTGAAATTTCTGCGTTCCACTCCCTGGGCCAGAAAAAAAGTGGAAGATTTATATGTTGAGATTATGGATAAGCTTAAACCTTCAGATAAAGATGCAAGTATTTGAAATTTCAGATAAGGGTTTTATTGAATTAAATAAACTGTTAAAAGTCCTGAATCTTGTTGAAACCGGAGGTGAAGCACATATCCGTATCGATGCCGGGGAAGTAAAAGTTAACGGATCTGTCGAAAAACAAAGAAGGAAAAAGCTCAGACCGGGAGATTTAGTCTTGTTCAAAAAAGAACAAATTCAAATAAAATAACCGATTATGCTCTGGATTTAAATGTCCGGTTAAAGCGTCCGATGCTATCGGGGCAGGTTCTAACGGGACTGTGTTTGTTATAAAGAAATATTTAATTTAAACCTCAATAATCCAATTTATGAAAAAACTAACACTTACAACCCTTGCACTTGCCGTAACCTGCACCTTTTCGCTGATGTCGCAGACGCTTCAGGAACAATCGACCTCGCTCAAAAGACCCGCAGATTGCGGAGTTACCGATTATGATGCATTTAAAAACTCAGCCTTCACCCTGAAGGATGATGTTGCAAAAACCGACAAAAATTATGAAGACGTAACTACGGATATTGCAAAATATGCAACATCGGAAAAAGCCGTTACGGTAGCCAATGTAAAAGCAGACATCAATAAGGTAAAAGATGTAAAAACCTCCATAAAAACCTTTGATGAAAAAGTAGTAAGTCTCTCCGAAACAGGTAAAACTCTAAGCTCCAATGTTACCAGTGTAAAACCAATAACGAAGATTAAACCTGCCACCACCAATACAAAAGACTCAGTAAAAGCGGTGGATTTAAGTCGTGATATTCTGAAAGGCCTATCTACAAAGGTCGATGCTGACCTTGATAAACTTAATTCACTTCTGGAAAAAACAGAAGAAAACTAAAATTCAATGAGATTCACAGACAATGGATTAGATTTTTAATCTGTTGTCTGTGGAGGATTTTTACGGTTCTTTCAGGGATTTTCCGCGAATCCTTTGAGGCATTCCGGACATAAACAATCGGTGTACAGGCTTGAAATTTTAAGCATATCTTTTTTATGGATCTGGTACGATTCGCACCAGCAGTCCTTTTCTCCTTCACAACGGAAGGATGCACCACATTTCGGACAGGTTTTTTCAGACATGCTTATCGACTGAGGGTTATACTTACACTTCTCATTTTCCCACCCATAGGCGGATTCATCTTCCGGATGGTTACTGTAACTCTATTAACTCCCTGTAATTCAGAATGAATTGAATCGAGAATCCTGCTTGCAATATTTTCAAGTAATTTAGATTTTTTCTCCATCTCCCGCTTAACCAGTTTGTAGGCAGTCTGGTAATTAACAGCATCCTGCAATTCGTCTGATACAGAGGCTTTTTTCATATCTGTTTCTATCATCAAATCCACAAGAAATTTATTGCCTACAATCTGCTCCTCCTTGTAATGCCCGTGAAAAGCATAAAATTCCATTGATTCGATATGAATAGTGCCCATTGTTTTTTTATCAAATGTAATAATGAATTATCAGTTAATAGTTTTTGGAAGGGAATTTTATGACTTATTGAGCTTATTAAAGCCACAAAGCTCCCAAATAAACTTTATATAATGCCATTAATATATGCATTAGTCTTAAAAGGCTTTGAAAATTGCGTATCATTTTGTCCTGCAAAATTGTAAAACGAGAGATTTCAAGATTAAGAAAGAGTAAGCGCGTTGGCCCGAAAAAATGGCCGCGATCCCGATGTACATCGGGACTTGTGGGTAAAGGCCGGGATGATTTTTTCTTGATTTTTTTGTTTACTTTTTTCATCAAGAACTTAGCGAAGCGATCTCATGAACACCAATGAATTAAACACTTTGTGAATAAAAAAAGTAAATGCCTGTCCGGCATGAGGACAATAAAAATAAGGATATAGTTGTGATCTTAAACCTTTACACAGCAAATTAGGATGTTTCGCATTATAAAAATAATTTAAACGTAAAGCAATATTATTTTAACGCAAAAACGCGTAAAAAAAATATTAGTTTTACTCCCCCAAACCTTAACCATGTCAATAGACAAATCAGTAGAACAACGATTCTCATCACGAATGGCTTTGCTTTTAAGCACATTGGGTATTGCTGTCGGAACCGGCAACATCTGGCGCTTTCCGAGGATTGCTGCTCAGAATGGTGGTGATGACGGCGCCGGCTCACTCCTGATCGCCTGGGTGGTGTTTTTATTTCTGTGGAGCATTCCACTTATCATTGCGGAGTACCTGATTGGGGCCAAATACCGCAAGGGTGTTGTTGGCTCTTTTGCGGCTTCAATGGGGAAAAGATTTGCCTGGATGGGAAGTTTCGTTGGATTTGTTGCCGCCGGCATAAGTTTCTTTTATGCCGTAATCGTTGGATGGGCAATGTTCTATCTTTTTCAGTTCATTCTTAATCCTTTACCTGCCGACAAGGTATCTTCGGCTCTGATCTGGGATACTTTTCAATCAGGTTATCTGCCATATCTTTTTCACTTTCTGGCTGTAGGACTCGGAGGTATTGCAATCTGGAAAGGAATCCGATCCATCGAAAAAGTAAATATGGTAATGATACCTGTGTTGCTACTCATCATAATCGCAACATTAATCCGGGCAATTACCCTACCTGGTGCGTTTGAGGGCATTACTTATCTTTTCAGGCCAGATTGGAGTCAGCTTGCAAAACCCGAGATCTGGCTGCAGGCTCTTACCCAGAATGCATGGGATACAGGTGCGGGTTGGGGACTCTTTCTCACCTATGCCGCCTACATGAAAAAAGAGCACGGAACTGTTAAAAATGCTTTCATTACAGGAATAGGAAATAATACTGTTTCCCTCCTGATGGCGGTTGTGATTTTTTCAACCGTGTTTTCGGTTTTGCAGCACGGTCAGGGCTTTACAGATAAAGAGGTTCTGGATGTAATGAAAACCAGTGGTCCCGCATCAACAGGATTAACATTTATATGGATTCCACAGTTATTTGGAACCATGGCCTTTGGAAGAGTTCTGGCAATTATGTTTTTTCTGGGATTAACTTTTGCCGGATTCACTTCCATGATTTCCATGTTCGAATTATCTGCACGTGTTTTTGTCGATCGGGGGATCAAACGCAGCAAATCCTTATGGATAATCATTCCCATTGTATACATTCTCGGTCTGCCTTCGGTGATGAGTATTACTTTTCTGAGTAATCAGGATTTTGTATGGGGAATTGCTTTGATTATCTCAGGGATCTTCATTGCCATAAGTATTGCGGTTTCGGGTATAAATTCGTTCCGGAAAAGTGTAGAGGCGGAATCATTTGGTAATCTTGGCAGGTGGTGGCAGTCGACAATTCTCTATTTCGTGCCTGTGGCCGGCGTATTTTTATTATTCTGGTGGATGTCACTGGCAGCAACAAAATTTGCACCGGGTGAGTGGTACAATCCATTTAACCCTTTCAGTGTTATGACATGCCTTTTTCAGTGGTTTGGTGTAATTGCCATATTTATTATCTGGAACAAAAAGATCGCGGGAAATCAATAATATTAAAGTGGTTGAGACTATTCAACTATTTTAAAATAGTCTTTCTTTTCTTTCATCCAGCTATTCAGGTTGGCACGGAGGAAGCTTTTTACAGACTGGTGATTTGATGAATTCGCCAGGTTTTGCATTTCACCCGGATCATCCCTGAGATCAAAAAG
>CAYOLQ010000015.1:21771-51702 GCA_964404825.1 uncultured Chitinophaga sp. | reverse complement strand
GTATTTATTTTGCACTAAAATTAAACTTTTTGAAACGATTCAGCAACTCTGATATAAGCACATATGAAGGCAGAGGAATAAATCAGAATAAGATTAACCGGGATATTATGCTGATTTTTTATTTTTCAAGACATTAAGGGGTGGTGGGGAGGGGGATGGCCATCCCGATAGATCTTTATAAATACTAAGGTTATTGTGTTAAGGACTTGAAATTGAATTGAAATAATTCCTAAGCTGAAGGAATGAAATCGTTAGTGTCAATAGTATGAATAATTTTAGGAGTTTGTTGTAAACGCCAAGTTATGGAGGCATGAAAAGTTGCCGATTTCGGGCGATTTCCTGTATGGTTATACAAAAGTTGAAGCGGGCTACAACGCCTGAATAACCTTCTGAAACGGTAATTATTTATACTATGTGTTGGGTGTTCGTGCTTTTATTGAAACAAATTGTTTACCATACCTTTAATACTTTTACGCCGGTACTCAAATTCGCAAATGGACCCGCATTGGAATTATCGTATAATCGCTTATTACCAAAATAATCTTCATCTATTTCTAATGATGTGCCATCAGGGTTTTCAAAAAACGCTTTTGAAATTTTAGTTTTACCTAAAACATCTGTGTTAATTATTTTCAACTTATGCTTAAAATACAAAAGATCTGGTTTAAATTGCAGGTAAACATTTTCACCCTCTTCAATTAATTTCACTTCGGGATTATATTCTGTGGTATTGATAAAATTAGCATCATTTTTTGAGGGTTTGGATTCGTTGTAATAAACATTACCTTCTATCCATACCGGCAAAAAAACATTGTTATAACCTTCAAGGCCAATATTATCGGCTTTGTTACCCGAACCAATAAAAATGTTATTGTAATACCGGTCATCGCCACCAAAAATTGTAGTCATTCCGGCCAAATCAATTGAGTGTGGAATAAAATATGGTGTAAACCGATTATCATAACTCATATCTATTATACCGCAAATCAAGTTGTTTACAAAGGCCCCGCCTTGCGACATAGTTCTTAAAGCCTTGGTTGATAACAAAATATTGTTGTCAATAAGAAACGGTCCGTGACTTACTTCTACAAATATATCTTCCAAATCATTTTCGTAAAACAAATTGCCCGATACCCTGCTGCCCTGAGCCATCCAATCAAGCCATAATCCACGTCCACAGTTGTGTATTCTGTTTTTCTTAATAATAACATCAATAGGAGCATGAAATTTAATGCCACCGGTTTCCCAGCCGGTGAATTGCCTCTTTGACCAGATATTATAAATATGATTATTTTCGATGGTACTAAAAACCGCCCCCATACTACCACAAATGCCAGTTTGTTCGCAATTGAAAATCTGGTTGTTTCTAACTATATGCGAACCAATATGCTCTTTGTCCCAACCATTTCTGAGTACCCTAAATATTACTTCAATATAGTGAATATTACCATCCCTATTAACATTGCCAACATCCATCGACCATACATTATGTCCAGTCCCACGATCTTTCCCAAGTGTTATGCCATTGCATTTAGAGTCGCTTATAACATTATTCTCTATTATCCATCCTTTGTTCCAATGGGTTGCTATCATTCCAATCTGTTCAGCCGTTGGGGCAGCCCATTGGGTTGCTGCCTGACTTATATAAAACCCGGAGATTGTTATATAATTTATGCCGGGATTTTCCGGATAAAAACAAGTCCTACGAGTGCTTATTTCAGTTAATTCTTTATTGGGATTTATTTTATGAAAGTTCGCCCAAATTGTTGTGTTTGCAGAATTGCTTTCGCAATACCATGTATAGGTAGAACCGATTGTATCTTTAACATTTTTACTGGCAATAGGATTTAATACCTTCCCTATCGTTTCTTTTTCGTAAAGCGATTTACCGTTCAGGAATACTTCACCTGTATGATGAAGCCTCCCTAAATTATTGAACCAGTCGCCATTGATAGAATCTTGATATGGGTTGTAATTACCGAAAAAAGAATTTGGAATTACAGCCTTCCACACACCACCCTCTACTTTTTCCCACCCTGTTATTATTTCTGACCCTTTAATTTCCACCTTTTCACCGGGGGCCGCTCTGTATAGGATTCTCTCTGTATCGCTTTTTCCTCCCCTAATTGGATTGATCCATTCGCGATAAACACCTGCGTGAACAGTAATTGTATCATTGGGGAAAGCATATTTAACTGCTGCTGATATTGTTTTAAAAGGTTTTGCAAAAGAACCATTACCTGAATCATTTCCCTTTACAGAAACATGGTATTCTTTTGCAGAACTCAAAGTGGTAATTAACATCCCAAAAATCAATAGATATAAATTAATTCCTTTCATATTTTTTCATTTTAAAAATTCCACTAAAATATAACAATATCCACTTTGATATTTCGCAAGGTCATTTTTTGTATGACGCCCAACGATCTTATAGCTCTACCCATAATCCCTATTCACCCACCCGGGTATATAAGGCCTGAAAAAAATTTATATATATCAAATGTAAAAAATATTCCGGCAAAAGGGAATAGTTGTTTTTTTATTCAGGAAGGAAGCATCAATAACCAGGTTTTAGCAAACAGCAATGCTCAGGATTCAGCAATTAAGACTGTAATCTTTAAAAAGGAAATTGAAAATTGTTCGGTTTTTATGCTGATTTTTTATTTCTTAAGACATTAAAGGGTGGTTGGGAGGGGGATGGCCTTCCCTATAGATCTTAATAACCAATGGGGTAATAGGCTGGAGATTAAAAAATCGATCTGATATAGTTTAGTACATATTAAGTGTAAAAAAAATTAGGCCAATAGTGAAAAAAGAAATTAAAAATTTCTGGGATTTTACACTGATTTTTTATTCCTCACGGCATTAAAGGGTGGTTGGGTGGGGGTTGGCCTTCCCTATAGATCTTTAAAACACTATGGTTATAGAGTTAATGACTTGAAGTGTTTTCGAAATAAATGGGTACGCAGCAAGTGTAGAATATTTAAAGTCAAGAGTCTGGAAAGAATGAGTGAAAATTGCTGTGATCTTATGCTGATTTTTTATTTCTCAAGACATTAAAGGGTGGTTGGGAGGGGGATGGCCATCCTAATAGATTTTTATAACCATTAAGGTTATTTAGTATTCCTTCACTTCTTTTAGGCAATTCCAATTTACACCTATTGAATCATAGAATAATATAAATCATAAATTCCTATTTTTTTTAATAATTTTATCTGCTGCTAATTTGCCCGTAAGTATCGATATGGGTACACCTGCCGGACTGTATGCCCATTGTCCTGCCTGATAAATTGAAGGTATTGGTGTCAGCACCGAACGATCGGAAAATTGAATTTTGCTTACAACCGGCATTTCTTTTTCAAATGCCCAGCCTACAATTGCCCCTTCGGAGCTGCCAATCCTGTTTTCGATGCTTAATGGTGAAAATGAAAAACGACCTATAACTTTCTGTTTCAACATCGGGTAAACCGATTCGGTAATTACATTTATCATACAATTTTCGAATTCGGTAATAAACTCACTTAGCCATCCTGCTTTCTGGATTTCTTTAAACAAATTGTATTCAGTAAGTAAACTGATAATTATACCTGTTTTTCCATCTGGAACCGATGAAGAATCTTTAAGTCCGGGAATAGAAATTTCATAAGTGTTTAATTTGGTAAATCGGTCGAGCCAGCTTAAAACATCCTTCTTATGTATATTTTCAAAATTACGGAGCAACTCATCAAGTTCTTTCCGGTGGGTTTCACCCAAACCCGATTTTAGTGGAGTGTAAAAGAAATGCCCATGGGCGATTTTCCTAAAACTTTCGAGAGGCTCGTCAACTTCGAGATACAGTGAAAAAACAGAATCGGTACCCCTGCTTTTTAACATTTTTGTTTTTGTTTCTTCAAATTTTAGTTTAGTTTTTGGCTTTATCCCCTCAGTTTGAATCAATCTATAAAGTGTTTTTAAATCGGCAGCCCATATAAGATTATTATATTTATAGCTGTTGTTGTTTTGGTCAATTACAATACATTTATCGGCAAGCACTTCAGTGATTTTAGTTTCAGGTTTTATAATACCTCCATATTCCAGCACTTTATCTTTCACGGCTTCGGAGAGCTTGCCAACGCCGCCTTTAGGATAAAAATAGTCGAGGTATAATGAAAAATAGCTTAATGCAAAAGAAGCAGGCGTGTTTTTAAAGAAATGCTGTGCTATCATGTCGCGAAGCGCAGGATTTTTCACAATGGTTTTCAAATAATCCTCTACCGGCATGTTCATACGATTTATCTTTCCAACTGTAAAGATAAATTTTGGCAGCCAGGGTAAAAGTTTTTTGAAAAGAAATTCCCTGTCGCGCTTTAAATCTTTGAACACTGGATTCTCAATGCCGTAGAGCACGTCCAAGTGTTTCATTATTTTTCGTATAACTTTTAAAACCTCATCGATTTCGTTTTCACTTTCAGGAAATAATTTCACGAGAAGTTGCCTGTATTTTTGCAAATCGGCAATAGTTTCAATAGCGATAATTTCGTTTTCGATACCTAAGGAGACTGGACTTTTTACAACTTCGAGTTGAATATTAAGGTCTTTCAGCATTGGCCAGATAATTCCAGCATCTTCCAAAGCCCTTACTCCTGATTCGAAACGGAAACCATTGCGGGAAAATGAATTTACAAGTCCTCCAAATTCTTTATTTTTCTCAATGAGCAATACTTTTTGCCCGGCGCGGGCAAGGTATACAGCCGAAGTTAAACCTGCAATTCCTCCACCAACAACAATTGAATTGTATGTATTTTCGTTTAAGATATTTTCTTTCATATTTATTCCTAATTTCTTTTGCATTACTAATTTATTCTAACCTGAAGCCCTGACAGTTCCAGACTTTTATCCCAAAGGTCATATGCAACTTCAATATCTAAAGCAGGTGGTGCGGGTACTTCCATTGTAGTTAAATTAAAGAACTTTCCGCTTATATTTTCCATTTCATTTGAAACTCCCAGATAATATAAAGCTTCGGCCGAAATTTTTGGAGATTTCAGAGTTTTATCGAAAAAATTCCGTTTAAACCAACGGTAAAATGGTCCATTTTCCTGTCCGGTTTCAGTTTTAACTGCACCAGGATGCATGGTATTAATAGTTACCCCATTGTTTTCAAATTTCTTTTCAAAAATGAGCATGGACAATAGTTGAGCTGTTTTTGCAGAACCATAACTTTTTAAACCTGAATACCTCCGTTTTTCCCAATTCAAATCATCAAGGCGCAATCCCCAGGTTGCAAAACGATGCCCTTCTGAACCCACCATAATAATTCGGGCTTTTTGTTGTAATTTTAGCTTTTCAACTATGGTGTAATTGATTATAAAGGTTGAGAGATAGAGCACTACCAATAGCTTTTCAAGTCCATCAGCAGTTAATTCCTTTTTGGTAAGATATATACCAGCATTATGAATCAATACATCTATTGGTGTATCCATTGCTGCAAGTTCTTCGGAAACACGCTTTATGTCTGATAAATTGCTTAAATCAGCAATTTTATAACTGCATTGAACGCCAAACTCTGTACTAATTTCTTTACATAAAGCTTCCGATTTTTCAATATTTCGGTTAATACACAAAATATTTGCTCCGTTTGCCGCGTATTTTTTTGCTGTATGATAACCAATACCAGATGTTGCACCAGTTATTACAACAAGTCTGTTTTTGAAATTATCGGTACAGATTTTCGGTTTCTTGCCATTATTTTTTATCATGGCATATATATTCGACCACTCGTATTCCCGGAAGTATTTAAAGAATTTTTCATTTTTTTTCATAACTCTATCTCAACCAAATTTTTTCTTCATAAATTTTCTGTACATTTTGCCAAACCTTGGAATATTATCAAAAATATCGCCCCACAAATCATAATAATCTCTTTGCTCAGCAATCTTGCCTTCCTCATTTATAGTTAACCGGCTTGATCCATACATTATAGAACTAGGGTATTTTTTGAAACTTAGTGTCATTTCCCATTCCATCAAAACAATATTATCATTCAACAATATATTTACAATTTTCATTTTTAGGCCTTTCGATCGGGTAGTCAGTCGTTCGGTCATTTCAGTAAAAGGTACTATGCCGCGTATTTCCTGAATGGAGTCCCTAAAATAAATATTGGTATCGTAATATGGAAGAATGTGAGACCAATCGGGTCGGCCTTCTGTGTTGTATGTTTTTGACCACAACTCTTTAATAAGTTCAATGGTTATGGTTTTATTGTCAAGATTGCCTTGCACAGTAGAATAAATGTTTTCCATCATTTATTTCAATTAAATTTTAAACTATTTATTAATCCGTCAATCTCAATAGTCAAAGTGTGCTGTCCAAACAAATTGAGAGGAATGACATTTAAAGCAAAAATTATTGTAAATATATTGATCAATTTTATCATATGCTTGTTTTCTGAAATAATGCCTGACGATCTTATAGCTCTACCCATCATCCCTATTAACCCACCCGGGTATAAGGCCCGAAAAAAATTTATATATATCAAATGTAAAAAATATTCCGGCAAAAGGGAATAGTTGTTTTTTTATTCAGGAAGGAAGCATCAATAACCAGGTTTTAGCAAACAGCAATGCTCAGGATTCAGCAATTAAGACTGTAATCTTTAAAAAGGAAATTGAAAATTGTTCGGTTTTTATGCTGATTTTTTATTTCTTAAGACATTAAAGGGTGGTTGGGAGGGGGATGGCCTTCCCGATAGATCTTTATAAACACTTAGGTAATAGAAATGATAACTTGAAATCGTTCGAACGTCTTACATCAGGAGTAGTGCGGAGCACTCTTAATAAAATTCATGAAACTATAAATATTCATTCTTTCGAATATTCATTTTAAATTTGATGATAGAGTCCCAATAAATAATATTTATTTCCCTACAAAGTATTAATTTATATTTGTTTCAATATTCAGCTATAATGATAAAATGTTATTTTTTTATTGTCGCGATAATATTAGGGTCAGTAATTATCAATAGTTGCGTTAAAGATGAGGAAAATCCAATTGTTAAGGATATAGATGGAAATGTCTATCATACAGTTAGAATAGGCAACCAGGTTTGGATGGCCGAAAATCTGAAAACTACAAGATATAACGATGGTGCTGATATCCTGTTAGTAGAAGATATAGAATCCTGGTCTATGCTTACTGAACCAGGATTTTGCTTTTATAATAACGACTCACTTACTAACCATTTTTTAAACAGAGAAGTTTATGGTGCATTATACAACTGGAACACAATCAATTCTAAAAAACTATGCCCGGCAGGATGGCATATACCAAGTGATGATGAATGGAAAAGACTTGAAATATATATAGGATTAACCCGGACGGAAGCAGATTCAACAGGTTGGAGGGGAACAGGACAGGGGAAACTTTTAATGGCTTTATTTGACTGGGCAATAGATACAACAGGTTGCTGGAGTGACTCACTATTAATATACCCTTCTGATACACATGTAAGAAGTGTTAACAATTCTACAGGATTTACAGCACTTCCTGGTGGCATCAGAAATTCCGACGGGACGTTTTCAGACATTCGTAATAGAGGTATGTGGTGGAGTTCTACAAAAGAAGGTTCTAACACTGCAATTGTGAGGAGTTTGAAATACAATAGTAACAATATATATAGACTCAACCTTGATACTCGTTTAGGCTGTTCGGTTCGTTGCGTCAAGGATTAATCTGCCAATCTAAATCTTACTTTTCTGCAGCAAATATTGTTTCTGGGTAGTTCCAAAAATATGATAACTTTGTAATAAAATATTTCGTGCATGAATATACCGAGACTATTCAAATTACCCGAATACAAGAAATTTACGTATCGCCCACTCTACCACGACCCTGAAAAAGAAGAGCGTGAAGAGCGATTACGAAAACTACGGCAGGAAACCGGAAACCACGCTGACGGAAAGTATACTCCCGGCATTCAGAGAGGATCTATGAAGTCGTATTTCAAACGAAATGAAAAAGTAAAAAAGCAATCCAATATCCGCTTAATACTGATCATTGTCTTTCTGCTTTTTGTAACCTACCTTATTTTATTCAGGTAAATGGCCGACATTATTCAACTTTTACCTGATGCGGTTGCAAACCAGATTGCCGCCGGTGAAGTAATTCAGCGACCGGCATCCCTGGTTAAGGAATTAGTTGAGAACGCTGTCGATTCAGGGGCAGATAACATTACCATTAATATTAAAGATTCAGGCCGGACACTGGTTCAGGTAATTGATAATGGATTTGGAATGTCGGAAACTGATGCCAGGCTGTGCTGGGAAAGGCATGCCACATCAAAAATCAGGCAGGCGACTGATCTGTTTTCTATCCGTACAAAAGGTTTCAGGGGAGAAGCACTGGCGTCGATAGCAGCTATTTCTGAAGTAAGTTTAAAAACGAAAAGAAAAGAGGACTCACTTGGAACACATATCCGCATTAGCGCTTCTGAAATTCAGCTAAACGAGCCTGTTGCATGTCAGGATGGCAGTAATTTTTCAGTAAAAAACCTGTTTTACAATATTCCTGCCCGAAGAAAATTTCTGAAAAGCAATAGTACTGAACTGAGACATATCATTACTGAATTTAACCATATTGCTCTTGCTCATCCCGCCGTAGAATTCTCGCTAATACATAACAATTCCCAGATTTATAACCTGCCAAAATCAAATCTCCGGCAGAGAATAATTGCGATATTTGGAAAAAATCTGAACCAAAACCTCATTCCATTAGTAACGGATACAAGCCTGGTTAAAATTGACGGGTTTATCGGCAAACCTGAGTTCGCAAAAAAAACATACGGGGAACAGTTCTTCTTTGTAAATAACCGTTTTATCAAACATCCCTATTTTCATAAAGCGGTTACTCAGGCGTATCAGCAAATATTACCTGCAGATGCAATTCCCTCGTATTTTATATTTTTTGAAATTGAACCGGAGAAAATCGATATTAACATTCATCCCACTAAAACTGAAATAAAATTTGAAGACGAACCGGCTATATGGCAGATCCTACTCGCTGTTGTAAAAGAATCCATTGGTAAACACAACCTTATGCCCTCTCTGGATTTCAATACAGAGGGAGTAATTGACATACCTGTATTACGAAAAGAGACATTAATCCATACACCACGGATTAACATTAATACGGAATTCAATCCTTTTGAAAATGATCAAAACTTTCCGGTAAGAAATCCATACCGCGACAGGGAGCGATCTCTTGATTCTGCCGATCCGTTTGAGTCGGCCAGAAGAGATTTTTTTTCAAAGGAAAGTGGAATTCAGGAAAATACCTTTATAGGCGCTCCTGATGGAAACAAGTTCCTTCAGATAAAAAACAGGTTTATTCTAACTGCAGTAAAATCGGGGCTAATGATAATTGATCAGAAACGCGCCCATGAAAGGATACTTTTTGAGGAGAATCTCAGATCTCTGTCTACAGATGCCTTTACAGGTCAGCAAACACTATTCCCTGAAACTATCGAACTAAATCATGCTGATTATGTTACTTTCCTGAGCATAATTGATAGTATTAATCATCTGGGATTTGATATCCGCGATTTGGGAAACAATGCCATTATTGTCAATGGCGTTCCTGCTACTGTCAAAAATGCAGCCCTTAAAGACATAATCGAAGAAATGCTTGAAACCTATAAATCCTATGAGGGAGATCTGCAATTAGAAGCAAAGGAAAAGATAGCCCGTGCAGTTGCAAAAGCTGCTGCAATTCCATATGGCAAGGTTCTTGAACAGGAAGAAATGAGAAATCTGGTGGATCATTTATTTGCCTGCATCAATCCAAATTACTCACCATCCGGAAAACCGGTGATGAGCATAATAAGTAGTGAAGAATTAGATAAAATCCTTAAATAAGAATGAGTACATATTTTGGCCGAACCGGTAACACACCTCCTGTAGTAAAAAATCTTATCATCATTAACGCCCTGTTGTTTCTGGGGACAATGGCAGTCCGACAGACATTCAATACTGATTTAAACCATGTATTGGGATTATATTTTGTCAGTTCGCCATTGTTTAATCCCTATCAGATTATTACCCACATGTTTATGCATGGTTCATTGGGACATATATTCTTTAATATGTTTGCTCTCTGGATGTTTGGAAAAGTACTGGAGCAGGTCTGGGGAAGTAAACGTTTTTTTATTTATTATATGATAACAGGCCTTGGCGCTATGCTTCTGCATACTTTGGTATTGTTTATTGAATTGAATCCTTTAATGAACTATGTCAGCCAGACTTATAATATTGATAGTTTTACCCCTGATGTGATTGACAGGTTGTACGAAATGGCAGATCCAAAAGCACAGGCTCTTGCAGCCGGTCTGCTTACTCCAACTATCGGGGCTTCCGGTGCAGTATTCGGGGTTCTTTTAGCCTTCGGTATGCTTTTCCCGAATACACAATTAATGCTTCTCTTCCCTCCAATTCCGATAAAAGCAAAGTATTTTGTTATCGGTTATGGCTTAATTGAACTATATCTGGGGATAATGCAACCAGGAAGTAATGTTGCTCATTTCGCGCATCTCGGAGGTATGCTTTTTGGGTTTGTAATGATTAAACTTTGGGAAAAAGATCGTAATGCATTTTATTGACATGGGTTTCGGATGGCGGATGTTGGGATTATGGAATTGAATTCAGATTTCTATAAATTCCGGTTAAGTTTCCCGACAATTATTCAGAAACTCCGATCCGAAATTCAAACTCCAAAATCGAACCAGAATGACAATATCAGACGAAATAAAAGATTCCTTTAAAAACGGCACAGCCCTTACCCGGCTCATTTATATAAATCTCGGGGTTTTTCTTGCATTGCATCTCGCAATTGTATTTCTGTATCTGTTTTCTGCAGAAGAAAGAGTCATTGCAATTATCGAAGCGCTTGCTGTTCCTGCGGATCTTAACTCTCTGTTGCATAAACCATGGACTGTTTTCAGCTATATGTTTCTGCATAAGGATTTTTTCCATATTCTTTTTAACCTGCTTTGGCTTTATTGGTTTGGAAAAATTTTTCTTTCCTATCTCAGTGAAAAACTACTTCTGAATGTTTATCTTCTCGGAGGAGTTTCCGGCGCACTGCTGTATGTCGTTTCTTATAATCTGTTACCGGTTCTTAACCAGCAAGCCGGAAATTCCATCGCTCTTGGAGCCTCTGCAGCTGTAATGGCCATAGTTATTGCAGTTGCAACTTATGCTCCCAATCATGTTATTTACCTGATATTTATAGGACCTGTTAAAATTATCTGGGTTGCTTTGATTGGTTTCATTTTATCATCACTGGTAGATTTTTCGGTAAATACCGGCGGTAAGATTGCTCACATGGGAGGAGCACTTTTTGGTTACCTGTTTATCCTAAGATATAAACAGGGTAAAGATATTACCCGTTGGTTCACCCGCATAATGGATTGGATTTTTTCTCTTCTTAAGCCAAGAAAAAAAATGAGGGTCACACACAAGAGAACTACAAACGAATACGAATACAATGCCCTGAAAAAGGAAAAACAGAAAAATATTGATATTATACTGGATAAAATATCCAAATCGGGTTATGACAGCCTTACAAAGGAAGAGAAGGAAATTCTTTTTAAAATGGGGAAATAGTGTACAAATCTGAAAGAAATCAGCTGCAAACAAAGAATTGAACACTAACGATTAACAGAACAAATTATGGTATTGGTATGATAATAAAGCATGCTTTGCCAAAAAGATTAATAATAAATGAACCGGAAGTTGTCCCTTTCATTCTCTGCGAGTAATTTTACATCTGAATTGTCCTGAATTCTAATTTATCAGTTTTGATACGTTTCCTAAACCGGGTTTTCTTTTATACCAATATTCTTGCAGGCATAGCTCTGCTCCTTTCCTATTTGTCAACAATAATTTCTCCGGCAAATTTCTGGGTGCTTGCTTTTTTTGGTCTGGCGTATCCTTATATTCTTATTATAAACGTATTATTTATGTTTATATGGATAGTAAGGTTTAAGAAAGAGTTTCTCCTTTCCTTTATTATTATTCTTTTAGGTATCAATCACCTGAATAATTTTTTACCTCTTCGCCTTGGAAAGGATTCAAAAAAGGGCTTTGTTAAAGAGAGTCCTCATCAGGTAAAGATCCTTTCCTATAATGTACGACTTTTCAATTTTTTTGAATGGTTATCTGATCCCGGCACCAATCAGGATATTTTCAATTTTATACGAAGTGAACGACCCGATTTCATTTGTTTGCAGGAATTTTACAGCAGTCCAAAAAAGGATTATCATCCTGAAAAAATAAAGAAATTCTTTTCCGATACCCCATATAGCTTTATACATTACTCATTAAAAAACGGGAAAAATTCAGGCTATGGAATAGCCACATTTAGTCGATATCCTATTATCAATCAAGGAACTATAAGTTTCCCTAAAACTTCCAATGAAACAATATTCACTGATATTGTTATTGATGATGACACCGTCAGAATTTATAATAACCATTTGCAATCCATTCAACTGGAACGAAGAAACTATAAATTTCTGGATTCTTTGAGTCTGAAATACGATGATGAACACATCAAAGAAATCAGAGATATTTCGTCGCGATTAAAAACCGCATATATTTTACGTTCTGCTCAGGTAGATGCCATTTCCTCACATATTAAATCATGTGCATATCCGGTAATTGTTTGTGGGGATTTTAATGATACTCCTGTATCCTATTCATACCGCAAAATGAGAAGAGGACTGAAGGATGCGTTTATAAGTTCCGGTCAGGGTACCGGCAGTACATATAAGGGTATTTTTCCCTATTTCAGAATTGACTATATTTTTCATGATAAATATTTTAAGCCATTGTTGTTTGAAAAGGTGGAGGCACAACTTTCAGATCACTACCCTATTCTTTGTATTTTTGAGTTACAAGCCCATTCTGAACCGAAAAAATAATAAACTTTTTGGCATCTGCTTTGTTAAAATAAGTGCATGGGAGTCAGAATAAATCTGTGCGAATTCTTTGTTTACGAAATTTCTTTACAATTATTAATATGCCATTTACATTACCTATTGGTGCAAAAGCACCCAATTTCGATTTACCTGCAACCGATGGTAAAACGTACAAACTTTCGGATTTTTCCGAATCGTATCTTGTAATATTCTTTACATGTAATCATTGTCCGTATGTTATCGGTTCAGATGATGAAACCCGCAAAACGGCGCTCAAATATGCTTCAGGCGGAGTAAGGTTTGTTGCAATAAACTCAAACAGTAAAAACACCTATCTTGAAGATGATTTCAACCACATGGTGAGCCGGATGAACGAAAATAAATTCCCCTGGATATATCTTTATGATGAATCTCAGGAAATTGCTAAAAAATATGGAGCATTGAGGACCCCTCATTTTTACGTCTTCGATAAAGGCAGAAAACTCGTTTATACCGGCCGTGGAGTTGATAGTCCGCGGGATTCGTCAAGGATAACGATAAATGATCTTGATCGTGTTCTTAATGAGCTTACGAGTGGAAGAGATATAACTATTGAAATCACGAATCCTATTGGTTGCAATGTCAAATGGGATGGAAAAGATAAGCACTGGATGCCTGCTGACGCCTGTGATTTGGTTTAATCAGGGAATTCTAAATATGTATTACCTTTGTCCCCTGAAATATTTCATAAACTGTACTCTCTGAAAAACTGCCGGATTTACGTTCTCATGCTGGCTCATCAGCGATTTAAATTCATCTATGTTTTTGAATTTATTTTTCTTCATCCAGGTCTGCAATGTGCTGATCATTTCATCTCCATAATCAATTCCGTTTTTATAAAATGCCGATGCTACCTGAACTGCATCCGCTCCTGCCAGTATCATTTTAATGAGAGTATTTCCGTCATGAACACCTCCGGATGAAGCCAAATCGCAAGACACATGATCCCTCATTATGGAGATCCATCTGAGAGAAGGCGAAAAATCGCCGGGTGAGCTCAGAACACTTGCAGAAGTAACTTCCATGCTATCAATATCAAAATCGGGACTATAAAACCTGTTAAACAAAACCAGTCCGGAAATACCCGTTTCAGATAGCCTCTTGAGCATTAATGCCAGATCAGAAAAATAAAAACTCACTTTTAATGAAATTGGAATCGTTACTTTTTTCTGAATTTCCTTTACGATATCAAAATAAACTTTCTCATTTTCAAATTTCGTACGGTTAAGATCGGAAGGGATTATGAAAATATTCAATTCCAGAGCATCGGCACCTGCATCCTGTATAAGTTTGGGAAAGTCAGTCCATTGTTCCGCGGTAACACAGTTTATACTTGGAATTACCGGTATACTGATTTTCTTTTTTGCCTCCCGGATCAGGTCAAGATAGCGATATGTACTTTCACTCTCGGCACCATCATGATAATTATAAAATTCTATAGACTCCGGATAAATAAATCCTGATGAACTCATCTTAGATAAATTCGAATCTTTTTCTATTCTGATTTCTTCCTCAAAAAGTGATTTTAGCACCACTGCTCCGGCCCCATGTTTTTCAAACCTTTTAAGGTTTTCGATATTATCAGTTAATCCTGAAGAAGCCGCAATTAGCGGAGTCTTTAGATCCAGTCCGAGGTATTTTACATTGATGTCTGCCATGGTATATAAAATTGCATTTTCTTCAAAATCTGAATTAAACAAATTTAATCTTTTTCCACACTCAACAAAAAGAGAAATTAAAGAATAGCTCATGTTCTTTAAAAGGAATCCTGAACTATCATAAATACAGATTGTTAATAATTATCAGCAGAATAATGGATTTTTTTATCCCTAATTCATATTTTTGCTTAAATTGTCATATTATACATTTAATCAAATGATTATGAAAAAAATTATCTTTTATATTCTGGCGGTATCCATTGTATCTTTTTCTTCCTGCAAAAAGATTAATCAATGGTTAGGAAAATCCACAATGTCACAGGGAGAAATTGATGCATTAGTGGCTCAAAACGACCAGCTTCAGAAACAGGTAAAAGAGGATGCTGCTGCATACGAGAGGGAGCTGGATGCTCTGCGTGCTGAATACGAACAAAAACTTGCTGCATTCCAGAGTCCGGCTGCCAAAGCTCCTGCATCAGGCTTTTTTGTTGTTGTCGGGAGTTTTAAAAATCAGAAATATGCAGAAGATTATGCTTCAAAAATCAAATCTATGGGTTATGAGGGGAACATTATTGACGGGCCATCAGATTTCAAGCTTGTAACTTCATCAACTCATGCAGGGCTAAAAGAAGCAATACCAGCAATGAATAAGGCCCGTGCCGTATTGGCATCTAAATCGTGGATCTACTTTAAATAATTGCATTTAAAATTAAAGGATCTTACAAATGCTTTATCCGGATCCGGATAAAACAAAATTAGTACGCAGGTTAAGCTATGAACCTGTCATTATGAAAAGCGGTTGAAACTCAAAACTTTTATAATGAGGGCGATACCGTTCTGAATTATAATACTTTTTCAAATCCACAAGCTTTTTGGATGAGGTAACCACATCCAGGGGTGCATTATCATATCGTCCGTTTCTGAGAACAACCAGCCGGCCATGTATCCCTTTAAGAATAAGATCGAGCGCAAGGTTGCCATAAGCCATGGGAACGATTGAGTCTATTGAATCAGGATCCCCTCCCCTTACCAGATAACCGAGCTGTTGATTAATAACATTAATTATCTTGCCTTTACTGAATTGCGGACTCAGCTCCTTAATTTTTTCAGAAACTGCATCGCCAATTCCTCCCAGCTTGGAATGTCCGTACATATCCTTTTCGTGATGTCTGTAAATCATTTCATCCTGACCAGCAAATGTTGCTCCTTCAGAAACCAGGACAACAGAGTATTTACTGGGATTCCGCTTTCGATCTTCAACCAATAATTCCGTTAATTTCTCAATATCAAATTTATACTCCGGTATAACACAGCGGTTGGCTGCTCCGGCCATTGTGGGAAGCATTGCTGTAAAGCCGGCATATCGCCCGAATACTTCCAGAACCAGAATTCTTTCATGCGATCCCGCCGAAGTTCGGAGCGTATTTGTCATATTTATGGTTCGGGTAACACAAGTGCTGAATCCAATGCAATAATCTGTTCCGGGGACATCGTTATCCATTGTCTTTGGGATTGCAATAACTTTAACTCCCTCCTGATACATCCTGACTCCATAAGATAATGTATCATCTCCTCCTATAGGAATGAGATAATCAACTTCCAGGAAATTCAGGTTTTTTATAACTTCAGGAGTGAGGTCATTAATCTCCTTTTTGTACTCGCCCTGAAGGTGTTCAGGAACCATTTCCTTAGGAACATGACTGGGTCGTGTTCTGGAAGTATGAAGAAATGTGCCTCCGGTGCGTCCTGCCTTGTTTACAATCTCTTCCGTGAGAATCTGAAAATTATCACTGTTATCAGCTTCCTTATCTCTCTGGAGTTCCATAACTCCTGCCCATCCCCTTCTAAGGCCCAATACTCTATAGCCTTCCCTGAGAGCTCTGATAGTTATTGCCCTAATCGCCGGGTTAAGTCCCGGTACATCACCACCTCCGGTTAAGATAGCGATGGTTCCTCTTTTTTGCTTTGATTCTGACATAGCGTTAGGTTTTACATTTTCTGGGAATTATAAAAATACGTTAAAATTGCTGGAAAAACAATGTGTATTCTGATTCCTGATGTTTCTCAGTTCTGCCGGTAAAGGAAGTCTTTCGAAAAGTCTGCCTAAAGAATAAAAAAAAGCTGTTCCCGGGGAACAGCTTTTAAAGCCTACTGCTCATTCTCTGACCAGTTCAGTATCTTATAGAAATCAAACTCTTCAGGATTCTGCACATATTTTTTTGCTCCGCGATAATCTGCAGGAGTAACAAAATGGAGATTGTTTCTGTATATCAGCTGAACCTTTTCTGCATTGATATTTACAAGACGCGGTTTTACTTTACCCTTTTCATCTTCCACATCCTTAAGGAACAGTGGGGAAATTTCTCCGGTACGGTCAATAGTAACCATACAACCTGTGGTACCCTTTTTAAACAATTTGTATACTCCCAGACCGAGACGGGTGGCATAATTCAGATCGTACGCAATTGGCCTGCAGCAACGTAATTCATAACCCATTTCGTTGGGCCGGCTTTTTACATTTATGCGGAGAGTCTTCAGTTTCTGCTGAACAAGCATATTAAAAATATGCGATTTGCTCACGTTTCCTAACTCAGGATGGCCGTGATCATCATAAGTAAAATTAATGCCTGTTGCAATAATTTCCTCATCACTCATAAAATGAAATACACCTTCTGAAATGATAGCCACTCCATAATCAATTCCCAATAACCGTCTTTTAACCATTGAAGATATTACCAGATTGGTAATCTTTTCAAATGTAATTTTAGTTTTATCAAACATTTCCGGAATGATAATCATGGGAAAATGACAAGCTGTACCAATTCCGAATGCAAGGTGACCCGCCTCCCTGCCCATTGCTGAAACAACAAACCAGTTTCCGCTTGTGCGGGCGTCTTCATAAATAGTTGATGCTATCCTTACTCCTTCTTCCTTTGCTGAATGATATCCGAATGTTGGGGTGCCTTCGGGAAGAGGAAGGTCATTATCAATCGTTTTAGGAACATGTATGTTTTTTACATCCATTTTCTGGCTCTCCAGATATTTTGCAAGACGATTGGCAGTTGAAGCAGTATCGTCACCACCAATTGTCACAAGAATTTTCACATTATTTCTCCGGAAGAAATCAGTTTTAAATTCATCATCTTTTGGCTTGTAGCGGCTCATTTTGAGTGCTGAGCCCCCTCTGCTGTATATCTGGTCAGCATACTCGAAATCGAGATAATCAAAAGCCGGCTCAGCTGAAAATAACGATTTATAACCACCGTTTAATCCCAATACCTGATATCCGTTCTGAAGAAATATCTTTGTTACTGAACTGATTACAGTATTTATGCCCGGAGCAGGACCACCTGCACATAATATCGCAACTGCGTCTTTCATATGTTCTGGTTTTACTTCTTTATTCATTTGCCAATTTTTTGGACAGTTTGAAAGTTTATTTAATTGTTTTAATTCAATTTGTAACCAAATCAATTTAAGTGCACAAAGATGGAAATATCTTTTATAAAAAACAGATAGAAAAAGTCTAAATTAATTAACAGATTTGCTTAAATTTGCAATTCAGTTGCAAATATTCCGGAATGGATCACAAAATAGTCTTAAAAAAGAATAAGTTAAGTCTTACTTCGCACAGGATCGAACTTCTGAACGTTCTTTCAGGTTGCAAACGAGCCGTTACCGAAAAAGAACTTGAAATACTAATGAACGGAAATTGCAATCGCACTACTATATACCGCAATCTGAATTCTTTGGTTGAGAAAAATATTGTCCATAGAATTCTATCCGAAGAAGCTGTAAAATTCAAGCTTGTATCAGGTAAACCTGTTTTCGGGAAAAAAGCCGATCATCTTCATTTTGAATGCAAAGAGTGTAACAATACTTTTTGTTTTGAAGAACTTCTGGTTGAAGACTATAAGCTGCCTGAAGGATTTACTAAAATTGAAAACCAGTTCATTATTCTGGGGATCTGTAAAAACTGCCGTCATGAGCCGCAATAAAATCATGCACATATTATTTGAAAACCCTTTATCAGCAGGGATTCGGTGGCTATTCAGTGGCTTTTTTATACTTCTTGTAAAGTTCTATCAGTTAAGTATTTCTCCCTTACTTCCGAATTCCTGCAGATACACTCCAACATGTTCACAATACACAATTGAGGCATTAAAAGAGCACGGAGTTATTAAAGGTCTTTTTCTTGGAATAACAAGGATAGGAAGGTGCAATCCATGGGGTGGTCACGGTTTTGATCCCGTACCCCGCAAAGGAGAACCGCTTTTCAGGCACAAAAACCCTGCGGGGCAAAATCATAATCATATTAAAAAACAAAATAATAAACCGGGATCCTCATAAAATACTATTTATAAAATGAAAAAAATACTTCTTCTTATTCCTGTTCTGATATTTTGTCTGACTACTTGTATAACAAGCCCGGAAGCACATACAGACAATGCTGTTTCTGTAAGCATTCTCCCTCAGAAATATTTTGTGGAATCAATCGCAGGAGAGAAATTGAAAGTAAATGTGATGATCCCTCCCGGAGCCTCACATTCAAGTTATGAGCCTACTCCAAAACAAATGAACCTTCTGGTAAGCTCACAGGCTTACCTGAAAATAGGCCCTCTTGATTTTGAGCTTGCATGGATGCCCCGATTCTCAGGAGCAAATCCGGAAATGAAAATTTTCGATCTTTCTGAAGGCGTTGATCTGATTAAAGGCAGTCATGATCATCATGAAGGAGAAGAGGGATCGGCACATTCGGACGATGTAACCGGGATTGACCCGCATATCTGGCTCTCGCCCGGAAATGTAAAAATTATGTCTTTCAATATTCTTAAAGCTCTTATATCTCTTTACCCTTCAGATTCTGCTGAATTTACTTCAAACTATAATTCGTTTATGATTCAGGTCGACAGTGTAGAATCAATTTATAATGCAAATGCCAATAGGTTAAAAGGGAAAAGTTTCATTATTTACCATCCGGCACTGGCTTACATGGCCAGAGACTTCGGAATGCAGCAGATAGCGCTGGAATTTGAAGGCAAGGAGCCGCATCCTGCTCATATAAAGGAAATAATAGATCTGGCAAAAGAAAAAAATATTCATTCGATATTTGTCCAGAAACAATTCAGCATTGACAATTCCCGATCCCTGGCCAAAGAAATTAACGCAGAAATTATTACCATTGACCCGATGGATGAAAACTGGAAAGAACAAATGATTACTATACTCGGGCATTTATTATCCGATTCAACTGTACCTGAAGTGAAGCCATGAAAACTAAAGCCCTTTAAATTAAAAGATGGATTATTACTTCTGAATTTTTAAGCATTATAATCTTCTTCTTATAATTCGCTATCCTCTATGAGTTTACTACTTGAAATAAAAAACCTGAATGCCGGATACGATAATTCCCTCGTTCTGAAAAATATAGATTTTGAGGTTCAGAATAACGATTTCATTGGAATTATTGGCCCGAACGGAGGGGGTAAAACAACTCTGTTAAAAACAATTCTGGGCATTATCAAACCTTATAGTGGTAGTATTACCTACCATTTTCCTGAAAAATCAAGAGATTTCCGGAAAAATATCGGATATCTTCCTCAGCAAAATTTAATCGATAAAAAATTCCCTATTTCTGTCAGGGAGGTAGTGCTTTCAGGACTAACAACCCAAAAGCCTCTTATTTTCAGATTTTCCGGTTCGGATAAAAAGAAAGCCGATGAGCTAATTGAAAAATCCGGGCTCAAGAGCATTTCATCAAATCCGGTCGGGGAGCTTTCAGGAGGGCAGCTTCAAAGGGTTTTTCTGGCAAGAGCCGTCATCTCGAATCCATGTCTTTTAATTCTTGACGAGCCGGGTACCTATGTGGATAATCGTTCCGAATTTGAACTATATGAAACTCTTAAAGAACTGAATAAAGAAATAGCCATTTTGCTAGTCTCCCATGACCTCGGTACTATCTCAAGTTATATAAAAACAATTGCATGCGTTAATGGAAACCTGCATTACCACCCTTCCAACGAAATAAATGAGGAGGAGTTAAACGTTTACAATTGTCCGGTTGAAATAATCGCACATGGTCCTGTTCCTCATCGGGTTCTGCACGAACACATAAAACCGGTAAGATGAAAGATTTATTAGAATTATTCCAATATCAGTATTTTGTTAATGCTATTCTGGCTACTCTGCTTGCTGCAATAAGTTGTGGAATAGCAGGAACTTATGTGGTTTCGAGACGAATTGTATTTATCAGCGGAGGAATAACTCATACCTCTTTCGGAGGAATTGGTATCGGTTATTTTTTCGGTTTTAACCCCGTTTGGGGAGCTGCAATTTTTTCTGTCTTTTCAGCACTTGGTATTGAATATTTTACCCAAAAAGGCAATATCCGGAACGATTCCGTCATTGCCATGCTCTGGTCTCTTGGAATGGCAATAGGTATAATCTTTATTTACCTGACTCCGGGTTATGCGCCGAATCTGATGACCTATCTTTTCGGGAGCATTCTTACGGTAAACAGTAAAGATTTGCTAATGCTGGCAGGATTAAGTGCTGTAATTATGCTTTTCTTCCTGTTGTTTTTCAGAAGAATTCAATATATTTCCTTTGATCAGGAATATGCAATCTCGCTTAACCAGCATGTTGGATTCATTAATTATAGTCTAATGACCCTGGTTGCACTTACAATAGTGTTTAATATAAAACTGGTCGGAATTATTCTTTTACTTTCGATGTTAACAATACCGCAGAACACAGCAAATCTCCTTACAAAAGACTACAGGAAGATAATATATCTGTCTGTTTTGATTGGATTTGCAGGTTCGCTTTCAGGACTTGTAATTTCCTACTTCCTTAATATCCCGAGCGGTGCAACGATAATATTCAGTATGGTTTGCATTTATTTATTATTACGAATGGTACTGTGGATCAGTACAATCTTAACCAGATCAGAATAATTAAGTCCCCAGCCTGCTGGAAAGGGTATCATCCAGCTGAACCTGATCTTCAGGGTATACCAGAACAAAACTATGATCGTTGAAACTACGGCTTAAAATCCTCGGTATATTATCCAGATATGCCTGATAGGAAAATGATTTTGGCCTGGAGTTGAAGATAATCAGTAACTCGTCTGTCTGAATGGTTTTTGCATAAGTACCGAAATTACTCCAGTCAGTAAAATCCACAATTCTGTATCCCTGGGCTTCGAAAACCAGATTTTTTATTTGTGCTTCAATGTAGGCGTGAGTAGATGACTCACAATAAAATGATGTTTCCTTTTTTAACCTGCCTGAAAACATCATAAATGTAGTTACACAATCATCAAATCCCGGTTCGTTCTGAACATCGGGAGGGATAAATATTTTAATAGATTTGAATGTTTCCAATGGACGATCCATATTGATAATAATAAGCATCTTATTTGCTTTTTCAATCAGTTTTTCCAAAATGGATCCTAAAATCAGGTTACTTGCAGTAACTTTCACATTCCACCCGATAATGATTTTCGTAATCATTTTCTCTTTTATTGCTCTCAGTATGCCGTCAACTGCAGAAACTTCAATTCGCACCATAGGGCTAATGGTTTCTTCAGTAGAAGAAGCTTCAATCTGATATTTCTCCAGACTTCGGTTAAACTGCATAATTTTCCTTGGTGCTGTTCCATCATCCTGCAATACCGTTAGTGGGTAAATGGGTTCTTTTGAGCCGGATTCTTTTATTGTAAATGCAAAGCTCATAAGATATTCCAATGTAACCGGATTGGCCAGAGGAACAAGGATCCTCTCAAACTGCTGAAACTCTTCATTTTTATCGTCATGCTTATAAATATATGATAAAGTACGTGCAGACCTTTCCGTAATTATGGATCCTAATAGACATGAAAACAAAATAATCAGGATGGCAACATTCATCAAATCCGTATCAAAAAGTTTCAGCTGGTATCCAACCAATACAACGGCAATGGTAGCTGCAGCATGAGAAGTACTCAGGCCGAACATAAGGTTTCGTTCTACGACTGAATATCCAAAAATAAGCTCCATTGCCCATGCTGCGAGAAACTTACTTAAGATAGCGGCAACAATTATTATAAATGCTACAAGCAGGACTGAAGGACCTGCAAGTAATGCTGATAGATCGATTAGCATTCCTACACTCAGCAAAAAAAAGGGAATGAAAAGATTGTTCCCGATAAAAACAATTCTGTTCATCAGGGGTGATTTCTGGGGTATCAGTTTATTTAGTGCAAGTCCTGCGAAGAATGCGCCAATAATAGGCTCAATATCAAGAACTTTGGCCAGAAATCCGGAAAAGAAAACCATCATTAATACTGCAATAAACTGGTAACCATTCTCTCCCTGTAACCTGGCCAGAAGCCATCTGCCTGCTCTGGGGAGAAGGAAAACTGTAAATCCGATGAGAATCAGAAAATAAAGTACCAGCCGGAAAGAAAACAACCAGCCTATCTCTCCATGAGTGGAGGATGCAACAATAGTGAGCAACAATAAAACTGCGGTATCTGTAATAATGGTACCTCCGATTGTTATACCTACTATTTTAATCTGTGTAAGTCCGTACCGGCTTATAATCGGGTAGGAGATAAGAGTGTGGGTAGAAAAAATACTGGAAAAAAGCAATGCCGTTTTGAATGGCATTTTTAATAAGTAATATGTGATAAGTAAACCCAGAAACAATGGGATAAAAAAAGTTAAAGCACCGAATAAAATTCCTTGTTTCCGAAATCTGGAAAGTTCAACCAGATTTATTTCAAGTCCTGTCAGAAACATCAGATACAACAGACCAACCGTGCCAAACATGGTTATTCCGATATCCTGTGAAATCAGATTTAATCCAAAAGGGCCTAATAAAATTCCGGATAAGATCAGTCCAATAATTCCGGGAAGCTTAAGCCTCCTGGCAAATAACGGGGCAAAAAGAAAAAATACCAATATGAGCAGAAATACACTTACTGGATCGTGTATGGGCAAACTGATTCCGAATAAAGAATCCATGTATTTTTTTTCGCAATTTATTCATTAATCTTGAATTATTGCAGGGAAATTTAGTAATACACAATCCGTTTGATTCGATTATAAGCTGATGGACATCTGTCAGACTATAGGCATTTCTACTGAATTGCCCGAAAGTCCTTTTCCTAAACCATTTTTTCATTGTACCTTTAGCTCCCAAAAACAATTATTCATGTTTGAAAAATATTCCGGAATTATTAATGAAGCCTGGGAAAACAAGGAAAGGCTTTCAGACTCTTCAGTCAGAAAAGCAATTGAAGACACTATAGATTTGCTCGACAAGGGACAAATCAGGGTGGCCGAAAAAATTGACGGGGAATGGACTGTTCATCAATGGGTTAAAAAAGCAGTTATATTGTACTTTCCTATCCGGAAAATGGAAACAATAGAATGCAGTCCATTTGAATTCCACGATAAAATCCCCCTAAAAAATAACTATGCAAGTCTGGGTGTAAGGGTTGTACCTCATGCCATTGCCCGATACGGGGCCTACCTTGCAAAAGGAGTTATCATGATGCCGTCATACGTGAATATTGGAGCCTATGTGGATGAAGGGACTATGGTTGACACATGGGCAACCGTGGGGAGCTGTGCACAGATTGGGAAGAATGTTCATTTAAGCGGGGGAGTCGGAATCGGAGGAGTTCTTGAGCCGGTTCAGGCAGCACCGGTAATTGTTGAAGATAATTGTTTTATTGGCTCACGTTGTATTGTTGTAGAGGGAGCACGAATAGGTAGTGAAGCCGTGCTTGGTGCCAATGTGGTTATTACGAACTCAACCAGGGTTATTGATGTTACCGGAAAAACCCCGGTTGAATATAAAGGTATCGTTCCCCCCCGTTCTGTTGTAATCCCGGGATCCTATACACGTGATTTTACGGCAGGTACTTATCAGGTTCCCTGTGCTCTTATTATTGGAACCCGTAAACCCTCAACAGACTTAAAAACATCTCTGAATCAGGCCCTGAGGGAATATAATGTTGCAGTTTAATGCTCATTTACCATGAGAATCGGATTTGATGCAAAAAGAGCTTTTTTTAATCATAGCGGTTTGGGAAACTACAGTCGCACTCTGATATCCCAGATGTGCCGGTTATTTCCCGCAAATGAATATTTTCTTTTTTCACCAAAAAAAAAACCTGATCCCGGATTTGATCCCCCTGCAAATAATATAACTTTTGCTTTATTTCCTTTCTCAAATTTACAGGCAATTAATATAACTGTTGCTCCTGAAACTTTTCCATATAAAAACTTTCCTTCTTTATGGAGATCTGTTTATATGGGAACAGAAATTTTTAACCGGAAAATTCAGATTTTTCATGGCCTGTCCAACGAGCTCCCTCTTAATATAAAAAAGAGTAATGCACGTTCGGTGGTAACTATTCACGACCTTATTTTTCTCAGATATCCGGATCTGTACAAAAGTACTGACAGGTATCTTTATGAAATAAAATTCCGCCAGTCCTGCAGAAATGCTGATGCCATTGTGGCAATCAGTGGTCAGACAAAAAGAGATATTATGCTTTTCTTTGGAATTAATCCCGATAAGATCCATGTAATTTATCAGGACTGCAGCCCCATATATTATACCCGGACTCCAGAAGAAGTAAAAGAATCCGTTCGTAAGAAGTACGCACTCCCCTATAATTATTTGTTATATGTAGGAACAATTGAAGAAAGAAAAAACCTTCTTCAACTGATAAAAGCCAGACATCAGTATAAAATTTCACTCCCTCTTGTAGTTGTAGGTCGTCAGACCCCATACTACGAGAAAGTAAGGGATTACATTTTACGATACAATATTAAGGATGTATTTTTTCTGAAAAATATTCAGCAAAGCGAATTACCGGCAATTTATCAGATGTCGGAGATGCTTGTTTATCCTTCATCTTTTGAGGGATTTGGAATCCCTATCCTCGAAGCTTTAAATTCCGGTGTACCGGTAATAACCGGAACAGGAGGTTGTATGCAGGAAACCGGGGGAAGGCATTCAATTTATGTCGATCCTAAACAGATAGCAGAAATAGCAGAAAGCATATTTCTTGTAATGAACGATCCCGAACAAAGAAAAATAATGATAGAGGAAGGATACAAACATGCTTTACAATTCAGGGAAGAACATACAAGCGATGAAATGATGAAGTTGTATATGGAACTTATTTGATTTAGCTGAATTCAGAAATTACAGAAGTTATATTATTTCTTTTTATGCAAGAAGACATCAGAAAATCCCTGGAAATCCTCAGAAACGGAGGCGTGATCCTATACCCGACAGATACTGTATGGGGTCTGGGTTGTGACGCAACAAATCCAGAAGCAGTATCAAAGGTTTACAAAATTAAAAAGAGAGAAGACTGTAAAAGCATGTTGGTGCTGGTAGACCACAATGGAAGGATTAATTCATATGTAGATGTGGTACCTGACATAGCATGGGAAATCATCGATGCAGCAGTAAGACCGATTACACTTATTTACCCGGGAGCAAAAAACCTACCGAAAAACCTGGTTGCAGAAGATGGGAGCATTGGAATCAGGATTTGCCAGGATGAATTTTGCAACGATCTGATCAGAAAATTCGGAAGGCCCATAGTTTCCTCTTCGGCTAATATCTCGGGAGAAAAAGCACCATCAACTTATGATGATATATCAGAAGAAATTAAAAGTTCTGTAGATTACATTGTAGAATGGAGACAGGAGGATCAGACTAAAAATCCCCCTTCATCCATCATTAAACTTGGAGAAGGGGGACTTTTTAAAATAATCAGAGCCTGAAAGGCGAATAATTACTTGTTTGGATTACAGTTTGCTTACTCTCCCTGAACCGGCTGTTTCACTATTAAGAACAGGACTCCCTTTATAGTGTACATTGCCACTACCTGCAATAGAAACTTTAAGATTTTCAGAAGCAAAAATGCTGCAGTCACCCGAGCCTGCGATATCTACTTCTGCCTTTGCTGCGGCAAATCCAGCGGCATCAATTTTTCCTGATCCTGCAATACTAAAATCTTCAAAGGCACCATTGTTTCCTCCTGCAAGTATTATATTACCAGAACCTGCGATGCTTGCTGATACCTTATCGGCTTTAAGGTCCTTAATCTCCATTTTACCACTTCCAGCCAGACTTAAATGCATTTTACCTGTTTTAAAGGTTTTCTCAATGTATAAATCAGATGAACCGGCAAGGGAAATGGCCTCTAAAGTTGGGGTTGTAATATAAATCAGGACGGCTTCATCAATGCGGCTGCCTGTTTTACACTTAATTTCCAGTTCATCCGAATTATATTCAACAGAGATCTTTTGAAGTGTGTTTTCATCAGTCTGAATATCAAGTTTATAGCTCTCACCCTGCTCAATATAGACTTTAGATTTAACAGCTATGGATAGTTTTGAAAACTTTTCTCCTGAATAATCCGTTTGTTCCGTATTTAGCGGAAGCATAAAAGCCGTTAGTGCTGCAAAAATTGCCACTAAGGCAAAAACCCTGATGAATAGCTGATTTCTCATGATATTATATTTTTTGTGTATAATAATTGTTAATTCAAAGACGTTAATCTTAAAGTAATGTTGCATAATAGGAAATAATTTTCCAACTTGCTCATTGTACTTCAACTTATAAAAAACTACGTTATGGAAACAGAGAACAGCCTGTACAGGCACAACACACCTGTACAAATACGATTTAATGATGTAGATATTCTTGGTCATGTTAACAATGCAGTTTACCAGCATTATTACGATTTCGCCCGAATCCAGTATTTTAAAAAGGTTTTGGGCGATTCTATTAACTGGGATAACCAAACCCTGGTTTTAGCTTCGATAAAAGTAGATTTCTTCTCTCCTATCAGCATTGATGATGAGATCCATGTCGAAACCCGCGTTGAAATGCTAGGGAACAAGAGCATTGCCATGAAACAAAAGCTTATTGATTCAAAAACCCGCGAAGTTAAATCGTCCAACCGCGCTGTACTTGTAGGCTATGATGCAAAACAGAAAATTACATTTGAAGTTCCGGATGACTGGAAAAACAGATTTGTGAGTTTTGAAAAAAATATTGAATTGAAATATCCCGTCTCTTCGAATTAAATTAAGATCCTAAAAAGAGGTAACTATTCAGATAACGATTTAGCGATAATTTTGAAAGGCAAAGGCATCGACAGTTAAACGGAAAATTATCTGCTCTCAAGTTTAAATTACTGTCCCACTTTATTGTATTCTGAATAGTTACAATTACTTTAATAATTGAATAAACGTACGATAATATTATTTATATGCGTACGATTTAGTATATTTGCATGAAATATTTGCAATATGATAACTCCTTCCGAACTTCGGCAAGATCTATATAAATTACTTGATCAGGTAATTTTGACCGGGAAACCTATTGAAATAAAGAGAAAGAACAGGGTTTTGAAGATTATTGTTGAACAACCAAAATCAAAACTTGATAACCTAAAGAAAAGGCAAGTTTTAAATTGTGCTCCTGATGAGATAGTAAACAACAATTGGGAGAAAGAATGGAAAGCCTAATTTTTCTTGATACCCATGTTGCAATTTGGCTTTATTCCGGAGAGTTTGACCTCTTTAAACCAAAAACATTAAAACTCATAAACGAAAATCCAATATGTATTTCACATATTGTCAGGCTTGAGATGAAATACTTAAACGAGATTGGAAGGATTACACAACAACCCGATGTCATTATTTCTGCCTTAGCTAATGAAATAGGGTTGGTTTACAGTGACAATAACATCGATAGGATAATAAGTCAGGCCATTCATTTAGATTTCACCAGGGATCCTTTTGACAGGATAATCGTTGCTGATGCTTCAATAAATAATTCGAAATTAATCAGTAAAGATATATTTATCAAAGAGAACTATAAAAATACTGTTTGGTTTTAACTCAAATTAACGCCACCCGCTTTAAAGTTCTGCCAAGCCATCAGGCAGATTAAACAACATCTCCTTTTTCTTGTGATCCACTTCTACTATAAAATCAGGATGAATCGGAATAAGAAACTCGGAAGATTCGTTAGAAACTAAAAATAGCGGATTCAGAGGATTGTCAATATACTCTTTTATGATCCCTTTGATTCCTGAAGTTTTATCCTCAAAAGAGTATCCCACATAGTCTCCGGCATTATCGTCCAACAGTTCATCCTTTTTCCGGATTAATGAATTCTCCAGGTAAACGCTTTTTCCAACCAATTTCTGAGCCTCCCCGGGGTTTGCTATAAACTCAAGTTTAATTATCGCTCTATCGGGATACACTTCAGCTTCTTCAATAAAAAAGGGAA
The DNA here is from genome assembly GCA_964404825.1 of uncultured Chitinophaga sp. Taxonomy (GTDB): domain Bacteria; phylum Bacteroidota; class Bacteroidia; order Bacteroidales; genus JACJXF01. The sequence goes on along the minus strand of CAYOLQ010000015.1, from coordinate 22,728 downwards.
CCAGTTTTTCGTCCACTTCGACGAACAACGGTTCCCCCGGTTCAATATCATCAGCATAATCACCGTTCATACGAATCACTAACTTTCCGCCTATTCCGTGAGGCTTTGTAATGATTCCGATTAATGAACAGTTCTCTTTGATCATTTAAGATCTTAAGCTTCTGATTCTTTTACTTCTGGATCAGCTGGTTTTTCAGCCTCTTCAGCTGCAACTTCAGCAACGGGTTCCACTGCGGGAGCCTCAGTCACCTCTGCTACAGGGTTCTGAACTTCAGGAGTTTCTATGGTTTCAACAGCATTTTCTTCTTCCGCCACTTCAACCGCTGCACCTTTAGCGGCACTTTCCGCTAATTTTGCATTCTTTTTGGCAATCTCCTTAGCTCTTGCTTCATTTACCTTAGCTTCGTGTTCAAGACGTTTCTTCAAACCATCGGATTTCTTCTGATCAAGTGAAGATATCTTATCCTGAATTTTGGCTTCTTTACCCGTCAGCCAGGTAGCAAACTTCTTTTCAGCTTCTTCTTCAGAAAAAGCATTTTTTCTTACACCTTCTACAAGGTGTTTCTTGTACATTACACCCTTGTATGAAAGGATTGCACGGCATGTATCAGTAGGTTGAGCGCCTTTAAGTACCCAATCGAGGGATTTCCCAAAATCGAGTTCAATTGTAGCAGGATTAGTATTGGGATCGTAATTCCCCAGCTTTTCGATAAACCTGCCATCTCGTGGCGCCCTGCTATCCGATACAACAATGTGGTAGTAAGGTCTCTTTTTGCGACCTTGTCTTGTTAATCTGATTTTTACAGGCATTCTCTTTTTTTATTTAATTTAACCTACACTAAAAATAGGGTGCAAAGGTAGTTTTTTATCTTTCAAATGCAAAATTTTTTGGAGTTAATCGCTAAAGCTCAAGTGACGCGTGACATGTTACTTGTTACTCGTTACTTGTTACTCGTT
>CAYOLQ010000015.1:0-21761 GCA_964404825.1 uncultured Chitinophaga sp. | reverse complement strand
TCACCCTGTAACCCCGTCACCCCGTTACCCCGTCACCCCGTTACCCCGTTACCCCGTCACCCCGTTACCCCGTTACCCCGTCACCTCGTTACTTGTAACACCTCACGCCATCCAAGGTCTGTTACGATCTTTAACGTTGGAAAGCACATTCAGAGCAATATTCACATCCTCAACAATCTGAAAATCATACATACCCATGCATACAAAATCAGCGCCGTTGTTAAAGGCATACTTGAGTCCTTCCTCAGGAGGTATAGCACCAGCGGCCAGTACTTTGAAAGCTATCCATGGTTCCTTGAGGGTTGCCATAAACCGTATAGTTTCTTCCGGGTCAAAATCAAAAAGATTGTCTTTCCAGGGAGATTCGTTTTGTGCAGACCAGTAATTGTGGCTATGGCAGGTTTTCACCCAGAAATCAGGTTTTAAGCCGTGTTCTACACAAACTTTAATTGCTTCTATTCTATGGGCTCCAATTCCAGCCGGTTTGCCATGACTTCTGATTTCTTCAAGTCCCTGCCGGATTAATTCCATTCTCTGTGGAACCGTTTTCCCGGTACCATCGTCATACAGATCGGTAGTCCAACGATCTGTTATTTCTCCCTGACAATACAGTGCATCAAAATCAGCAGCCAGAGAGAGTTTTATTCCCTTCTGGAAATCAAGATTTGTACCGCAGTCGGAAATGAATTTCATTTTACTCCTGAATTCATGTTTATACTTCTGAAAAATCCTGCCATGCTGAGGATTGGAAATAATTGCATTTATTCCGCATTTTTCTCCCAGATTCAGCGTCTGCATTACCTTTTCATCGGTATGGTATGTTTTCACGAGTTTGGAAACATAAATCAGGTCGCGCGCATGAGCCCAGCCACCAATCAGATTACCACCCATGAGTAGTCTGCTGAGTTCAAACTGGGCTTCCTTTCCTGATTTATCAATGTACTTTATTGCTCCTTTAGATACTTGCCCTTTAAGATCTTTAAGTGAGGAATAATTGAATTTCAGTAAAGTTGCTCCTGAATTTGCATCAATTCCATCTACTTTAAGCAGTTTTTCTTCAAAACTGTCCCATTTCTCTTTTTTATAAAGGGCGTAGGCGAAAGCTCCCAATGCAGGAACAGAGATCAGGTTCTTTATTACTTCACGACGATCAATACCCTCTCCGGCTTCAGATGGAAGATCGGGTACAGGCTGACGGGCTTTTTCTTCCCTCCATCGAATGAATAAACGATCGAGGCCAAAAAGGTATCCTGCTGATAAAAAGGTGAATGCCAAAAGAACAAAAAATTCTATCAGGGTTTTATTTATCCAAAGGTAACTTCCGTCAGCCGGCATCCCCAGCATATAACCCGGAACAGGAGGATATGCGATAAAATAGAAAAGAAGCATCAGGGCACCACCTGCGCTGGCCCATCGCGCAAACAATCCGATCATTAATCCAAGACCAACAAAAATCATTCCCCAGATATTCAGAAAATCGACAAAAGCGAGCACACCATCGTTTGCCGCCATCCAGTGAAAGACTGGCGCAAAGATCCATTTTGATCCTGCAAGATATGCAGCAGAACTCCAGTTATCAGTTAGAATTTTTGCGATGCCTTCGTACAGGAAATGCCATCCGATTGCAATCCGGAGAATTGTAAGGAGATAAACCGGAACCGGGCTAAGTTGGATTTTTGAATTCATCTGTCTCATATTAATTATAATGGTCAATTACTTTCCAATCATTTGGGTTGGGTCTACCCACTTATCAAAGTCTTCCGCACTTACATATCCCAGGGCTTCTGCGGCTTGTTTGAGTGTCAGATTCTCTTTATGGGCTTTTTTGGCAATCTGTGCCGACTTGTCATATCCGATATGGGTATTTAGTGCTGTCACCAGCATAAGAGAGTTGTCAAGATTTTTTTTGATGTTTGTTAGGTTAGGTTCAATTCCGACAGCACAATGTTCGTCAAACGAAACACATGCATCTCCTATCAGCCTTGCAGAATTCAGGAAATTACTTATCATCATTGGTTTATAGACATTCAGCTCAAACTGTCCGCTCATCCCGCCAATATTGATGGCTACATCGTTTCCGAGCACCTGTGCACAAACCATTGTCAGAGCTTCTACCTGTGTAGGGTTTACTTTTCCGGGCATAATGGATGAACCCGGTTCATTCTCCGGAATAAAAATTTCTCCTATTCCGCAACGAGGACCTGATGCAAGGAGTCTTATATCGTTTGCAATCTTTGTAAGACTTACAGCAAGAGTTTTAAGCGCTCCATGGGCTTCAACAATGGCATCATGGGCAGCGAGGGATTCATACTTATTTACTGCGGTGATAAAAGGAAGTCCGGTTAATCCGGCAATTTTTTCAGCAACTTTTTCCGAGTATCCTTTGGGAGTGTTGATCCCCGTACCAACGGCCGTTCCTCCCAGTGCTATTTCACTCAGGTGAGGAAGTGAATTTTTTAATGCCTTAATTCCATGTTCAAGCTGGGATACATATCCCGAAAATTCCTGTCCAAGAGTCAGAGGAGTTGCATCCATCCAGTGGGTTCGTCCAATTTTTACAATATCCATAAAACCTGCGGACTTACCCTTCAGAGTTTTCATTAGCCGTTCAACGCCTGGTATGGTAATTTCCACAATAAGCTTATAGGCCGCAATGTGCATTGCAGTAGGAAATGTATCATTCGAACTTTGAGATTTATTCACATCATCATTGGGATGAATAAATGTTGTTCCTTCACCAAGAACATTTCCCTTTAAAACATGAGCGCGGTTAGCAATGACCTCATTCAGATTCATGTTTGACTGGGTACCGGAACCGGTTTGCCAAATTACCAGAGGAAACTCAGAATCGTGCTTTCCGGCCAGAATTTCATCACAAACTTTTGCAATCAGATCTGCCTTTTCCTTACTTAAAACACCCAGGTCAAGGTTTGCAAGTGCTGCAGCTTTTTTTAGGTATGCAAATGCATAAATAATTTCGATGGGCATCAACTGCCCACCTATTTTAAAATTTTCTCTTGAGCGCTGCGTCTGAGCCCCCCAATACTTTTCACCCGGAACTTCAATGGGTCCCATGGTATCCTTTTCAATTCTTGCTTTCATCATGGCGTATCAAAACTATTTATTTAAAATGTTCGAATGGTTAGATATAACATCAAAAAGGTTTGTCAGTTTATCTGTTTCCAAATATATTATTGGTTAAAAAGTCTGTTCTGAAATCCGGATTTTTCCTGAAACGAACTGAAAACTGTCAAGCCTGTATTTTAGAAATGCAAAAGCAGCCCGGTGATATAATAGTTTCCCAATGCATCTTTTGCTGTTCCGACAGCGGATTGATTGAAATACCCTTCAATTTTGGCTTTGGTATCAGGATTACTGAGAACAAGGCTCATTACAGAATCGGGATTTTCGTATTCGCAATAGGCTACCCATGCAGCAGATGAGTCAGCTGCCAGAAGCACTTTCTGTGTTTCAAGATCGTCCATTACTCCCTCGATTCCGAATGCCTCAGACTCATTAGCCATTTTTGCGCTGTATAACTGAGCATCATCCATCAGGAGGAACTGCAGAACCATTTGTGGTTTACCAAGGGTTGCACGATAGTCATTGAGTGCATTGTGTATATTTCTCTCAAACTGAGTAACCTGTGTAAAGCCTTCATCCTCCTTACATGCGCCTGCTGAGAACATCATTAAAAAAATCATCACGGTTGCCTTAATCAGATTTACCTTCTTCATAGTTCTGGATTTTGGGTTTATAATACTTTTTCAATATTTTCCGGGGGATCTCCAATGACTCCCCTGTATTTTGAAACAATAACCGGTCGTTTCAGTAATACCGGGTTTTCTGAAATTATTTTTATCCACTCAACATCCGTCAGAGACATGTGACGTAATTCTTTTTTAAATAAGGGTTCATTTTTTCGGATCAGATCAAAAGGACGAATATGAAGTTTTAAAAGAATTTCTTTTATTTCCTCTGAAGAAATTCCAACTTTCAGATATTCAATCACCTCAAAATCAAGACCCCTGTTCTTAAGGAAATTAAGTCCCTCCCTGCTTTTTCTGCATCTTGGATTGTGATAGATTTTAAGGCTCATTTGCCTGATTTTGAGAAATAAAAATACAATAATTATATTATGAATCATTATTGTCCGATTAATATATCTCAATGGGAAAGCCATCCTCTGGTTGCAATAATTTAATCTCCCCCGTATTCCATCAAAAACGCTTTGATAAAAGGATTAATATTCCCATCAAGAACATCCTGCACATTTCCTGTTTCAAGGCCGGATCTCAAATCTTTAACAAGCTTATATGGCTGCATCACGTAATTACGTATTTGAGAGCCCCATTCAATTTTTTTCTTTTTGCTTTCTATTTCGGCCTGTATTTCCATCTTTTTTCTAAGTTCAAGTTCATAAAGATGTGATCTCAGGATTCGTAATGCATTTTCACGATTTTGCAACTGGGATCGGGTTTCGGTGTTTTCAACCGTGATCCCTGTCGGAAGATGCCGTACCCGGACACCTGTTTCGACTTTGTTTACATTTTGTCCACCAGCCCCGCCAGAACGGAAAGTATCCCATTCAATCTCACCGGGATTAATAATAATTTCAATTTCATCATCAATAACAGGTGATACAAATACAGAAGCAAAAGAGGTGTGCCTTCGCTTCTGAGAATCAAAAGGGGAAATACGAACGAGCCTGTGCACTCCCGATTCGGCTTTGAGATACCCATATGCATATTCACCTTCAAATTCAAGAGTCACTGATTTTATTCCGGCTTCCTCACCTTCGAGAATACTTATTTCTTTAACCTTATAATTATTTCTTTCTCCCCAACGAAGATACATTCGGTAAAGCATCTGAACCCAGTCCTGACTTTCAGTACCCCCCGCACCTGAGTTGATTTTGAGAATCGCTCCAAATACATCCTCCTCTTTTCTCAGCATATTGCGTGATTCAAGATTTTCAATGTCTTCAAGCACTTTGGAATACAAGGCATCAACTTCCTGCTGGGTACCTTCTCCTTCTTTAAGAAAATCGACCATTACCTGCAGGTCTTCCAGTTCGGCTGAAAGACGGGCATATGAAATCGTCCAGCTTTTCGTTTTCGCTATCTCTTTGAGATGTTTTTCTGCTGCTTTGGGATCTTTCCAGAAATCGGGAGCCTGTGTTTTTCGCTCTTCTTCGTCAACAATTATCAGTTTTTTATCGATGTCAAAGATGCCTCCTTAACGCATCCTGGCGTTCAAAAAGTTCCTTTACCAAATCGGGTGTAGTCATAATAATTGTTTTTTAGATGAATGCAAAAATAGGAAAAATGGTGATAAAATCAGCTTAACAGTATTCGCAGCATATTTTTGGTGGCTTTCATGAAATCTGTTCCCAAAGCTGAAGGCTACTTTCCATCCGTAATGTAATCATTTATTACACTGAAAATCAAGTCATAATCAAATCCTCTCTGAACGGCAAAACGTATCAGCCGGTTCTTTTTTTCATGGGATTCGTATTTATTGAGTTCCTTGCTCTTCCGGGCCAAGAGTTCTCTCAGGGTTTCTTCATAATCAGATACTTCAAGTGATTCCAGGGCTTTGTCGATAATTTCTTTCTGAATACCTTTATGGATCAATGCATACCTGATCTTCTCCCTTCCCCATTTATTTAACTTTTGTTTGTCGCGGACAAAAAACCCGGCATAACGATGATCATCGACAAATTTATCTTCGATCAGCTTTTTGATAATCAGCTCTCCTTCTTCTTTGTTTATATTCCATTGCCGCAATTTTTTTTTTTTTTTCCCTGTGCATTTCTCACGATTGGAACAAATATTCTGCAGCCGCAAAAATGCCTCATCAGATGTCATATTCAGGTTTGATTTCATGATACTATTGCGCTATTTGTGTTCTGGCAGCCTTAATAAACCTGTCTTTATCATGAATATCAGAAATTATTTCAGGATTAATAAGGCCTTTGGTTTTAAAAAGCAAGGCGACTTCAGTTCCAAAGAGTTCATTTATTTCAACGTAAAGCGATCCCCCGGAAACAAGTTTATCAAAAGCCAAATCTGCAATTGCAGAATAGTATATCAAAGGATTATCATCTTTTACAAACAGAGCAGCTGAAGGCTCGTAATTCAGCACATTTGGATGCATAAGCTTTTTTTCCTGTTCACGCACATAGGGCGGATTGCTTACAATAATATCGAATTTCAGATTTTTATCCAATCTACTGTTTAACATATTGTCAATAAGAGTTGTAACAACTACTTCATTAAGCCGGACATTCAGATTAGCAATATCCAGAGCACTATCATATAAATCAGTTGCAATTACAACTGAAGAGGGTATATTTTTAGCCAGGGACACAGCAATGCATCCGCTCCCTGTACCAAGGTCGAGAATAACAGGATTTGATTTCGTATTTTCCCTGATTATTCTTTCAACCAGTTCTTCCGTTTCCTGACGCGGAATTAATACATTTTCATCAACACGGAACTTCAGGCCATAAAATTCAGTTTCCCCGAGAATATATTGAATTGGCCGGTTTGATTTAAGCTCTTTTACTACTTTCCGTATAAATTCTTCATTTTCCAAACTTATAACTACTTCCGGGTTAAACAGCACACTTTTCCTGTGAAATCCAATGAAATCGAGCACAATAAAAGCTATGCTTTCTGATTCCGCGGTTCCATAAATATCACCTGCAGCATCAATTATAAATCTTATAGCGTCTTTTAGGTTCAAATGATTTATTTTTGATCAAAATTAGCAAATGAAATGACACCACTGCCAAAGGATGAACATTATATGCAACGTTGCCTTGAGCTGGCCCGCAAAGGGCTTGGTCTGACAAGACAGAACCCGCTTGTAGGATCTGTAATTGTATATAATGACCGCATCATTGGTGAAGGTTATCATCATAAGTATGGTGGTCCTCACGCTGAAGTGCTTGCTATACGTTCTGTTTCAGATCCCTCGTTATTAAAAAAATCATGCCTTTATGTAAATCTGGAGCCATGTGCACATTATGGAAAGACCCCTCCCTGCTCCATGCTTATAAAAGAAACCGGAATCCCACGGGTAGTAATTGGTACCACCGACCCGAACCCGGATGTTGAAGGGAAAGGAATAAAAATGCTAAATGGAGGCGGCGCTGAAGTAGTTAGTGGAATCCTGGAAGAGGCGTGTCGATTTCTGAATCGCAGATTCTTCACTTTTCATGAACAGCACCGTCCTTTCGTAATATTAAAATGGGCTGAAACTCAAGATGGCTTTATTGACAGGAACAGGGAACAGGAACAAAAATCTGAACCTGCCTGGATAACAAATCACACAGCCCGGATGCTGGTGCACAAATGGAGATCTGAGGAACTATCAATTATGGCAGGAACGAATACCATCCTGCTCGATAATCCCGCTTTAAATGTAAGAGAATGGCCTGGAGAAAATCCCATAAGAATAATTCCGGATAAGAATGGCAAACTTTTTGAAGGTTTACAAATAATGGACGGAGAGTCACCCACAATAATTTTTACCAGGAGTGAAAACATTGAAAATAAAAATAATGCAATTGAATACATAGCTTTGGAAAACACTGAAATTAAGACGCTTTTAAACGAACTTTACAAAAGGGACATATTAAGCATATTTGTTGAAGGAGGCGCCGGACTTATTCAGAGTTTTCTTTTTTCGGATTTGTGGGACGAAACTTTTAGATTTTCAAGTAACAAAAAGTTCGGTTCCGGCGTAAAAGCACCTGTTTTGGAAATTAAAGCTGAAGAAATACTTGAATTCAGAGGCTCAAAGCTTTTTATTTACAGGAATAATATTCACAAAATAAGATCATGAATAAGTTAATTGGTGTGCGAAAATGCTTCTATTTCATGTAATTATAATTTATATTTGTTGGTTAATTCGTTTTTTTAAAATTTAGATATAGTAATTATAACAGGCAAACCAGAAAAAATCAAAATAGGGATGAAAAAACAAGCCATTTATCTTGCATTTATTCTGTCATTCTTTTCCGTTGTTATTTTCGGACAGAATGCGAAACAGAACGTTAAAGCCGGGGATGAATTTCTGAAGAATAATAAGTTTGATGATGCAATTGAACAATATTCTAAAGCTATTCAGACTGAACCTGATAATACAAAAGCATATACGCAAAGAGCTTTTAGCTACTCTCAGCTTTCTAAATTTAAGGAAGCCGCCGAGGATTATGATCGGGCATCTGTTTTTATTCCTAAAGATGAGGTGAATTTTTTCAATTCTGCCAACATGTATTTTAAACTGGGTGAAAACCAGACTGCATTGGAAAGGTTAAAAAAATCCCTTGAACTCAAATCCAGTTACATTGAGGCCATACAATTAAAGGTACTAGTACTGATTAACCTGAAACGGTATGAAGAAGCGCTGACTGATTCCAAAAATGCACTCAGATATAAGGAGACCGCTGAAAATTATTTCGTTTTTGCTTTGGTTAACGAATCTCTTAACAAGTGGGACGAGGCTGAAAAGGCTTATTTAAAAGCTCTCGAGAAGAATGACAGATATCTTGAGGCTGCTATCCGGATTGCAGATCTGCAGAGAAAAATGAAAAAATATAATCTGGCGATTTCATACATTAATCGTGCTATCAGGCAGGATGCTAAATCTATAGATGCCTACATTGTGAGAAGTGAAATCTATTCCGACCAGTTGCAGTACCAGTCTGCAATTAATGATATCTCCACAGTTATTCTTCTTCTGCCGGAAGATGCAGCAATGTATTTTAAACGTGGTGAATTCTATCAGTTGTTCACTCAACACTCAAATGCAATTCTTGATTTCAATAAGGTAATTTCACTGCAACCTGAAAATGCGAAAGCATATTACAGAAGAGCATATTCCTATGAACAGATCCTTCAGTACAAGGAGGCTATTAAGGATTACGAAATGCTGGCAAAAATGTCAAAGTACGATGCAACAGCTCAGGAATTACTTGCAGAAGCTAAAACACGACTTTTTGAGCTTAACCGCGAATCTAATAAGCCTGTGATCAGTATCGCCGATCCGGTTGAAAAAGAAAATAAAGTGATTGATGTTGCCAAGGGTATAAATGTATTACCGCTGACCGGAAAAGTTAAAGACGAAAGCAATCTGAAATCCGTAATAGTAAATAATTACACCATTCCTTTTGTCCTGAAGGATGGCAGTTATGAGTTTCTTACAAGTGTTAACCTGAATCAATCGGATCAACTTATTGTTGAAGTTACCGATATCTATGAAAATATTGAAACGGTAATATATAGTATTCGAAGAACCGAGGTTTCACCACCGGAAATACGAATCATTGCTCCTTATGCTTCTGATAATAATCTGGTTTATCTGGACAGTAACGATCCTACCATATATGTGGAAGGAGCAATTTCTGATGAGAGCCGTATCGTGAGTATAAGTATTGAAGGGGTATTAGCCAGCTACATTCCTGACGATCTTAATCCAACTTTTCAGGCTTCAATTAATATTCTGAACAAAGATAATTTCACTGTCAAAGCTAAAGACGAATTTGGTAACCTTTCTGAAAAAACCTTTACTCTGAACCGCGAAGCTGCTGATATTGCCGCGAATAATCCAATGGGAAAGACCTGGGTTGTTTTTATTGAAAATTCAAACTACGAAAATTTCGCATCGCTTGAAGGGCCTGTAAAAGACATCACCCTTATGAAGACCGCCCTTTCAAAATACAGCATTCACAACTTCATTCAGAAGAAGAACATGACCAAACAGGAAATGGAAAAGTTCTTCGCCATCGAATTACGCGATTTGCTTCGCAGCAACAGGGTAAATTCAATATTGGTCTGGTATGCCGGTCACGGGAAATTTGTCAATGAAACAGGATATTGGGTACCGGTTGATGCAAAAAGAGATGATGAATTTACATACTTCAACATCAATGCCCTGAAGGCTTCTATGCAGTCCTATCCAAAAGAAGTAACTCATACGCTCGTTATAACCGATGCTTGTGAATCAGGACCAAGTTTTTATCAGGCTATGCGTGGAACCGAGGAAATTAAGTCCTGTGATGACTGGTCTGCAACCCGGTTAAAATCTTCACAGGTATTTTCTTCAGCCGGTTATGAACTAGCAGTTGATAATTCACAGTTTACCAAAACATTTGCAAATGTATTGGCTAATAATCCCAATGCCTGCATACCTATTGAAAGCGTGGTTCAAAAAGTCACAAGTGCAGTTACCAAAGGAAACCAGCAAAAACCACAGTTTGGAAAAATTGCTGGTTTACAGGATGAAAACGGGACATTCTTCTTCATGACAAAATAATGTAAAAAAGATGCAACCCGCATACTTACAGTCTCTTAAAAAAATTATTCGCCCCTCACGGCGGATAATTTTTTTATATGCCATTATGTTCTCTTTTAGTAATCTTTTTTCTCAAAATTACTATTTCGATTCATATGGTGTTGCTGAAGGTCTTGCCCAGTCGACTGTGTACGACATAATGCAGGATCAGAACGATTATCTGTGGCTGGGAACCCGCGCAGGAGTGAGTCGTTTTAATGGAAAAGAATTTAATAATTATTCCATTGATGACGGCATGTCTGAAAATGGAGTAAGAACAATCTACAGGGATAATAAGAATTTTATCTGGTTTGGACATAGCGGAGGGGGAGTCAGTTTTTTTGATGGCCGTAGTTTTCATGTTTTTTCTTCGCCGGGGGAATTGTTTTCAAGTGATATCACATCCATTTTAAATGATCCGGAGGGAAATTTGTGGATCTGCTCTGAACTTTCCGGAGTAGTAAAAATTAATAATGCCGGGAAAACCCTGAAAGAATCTCAATATGAGCATTATATCGGAGACCGTTTAAGCGACAGGGTTTTTGGAGCATATCTGTCGGAAAAGGGAGTAGTTTATTTTATTACCGATGCGTTTATTAAATACTATAAACCACTTGAAAACAGTTTTGTAAACCTTAATCTGGACGGGATGCCGTCGTTCTTCCTAATCACTTGTATGTTTGAAGACTCCAAAAGCAATCTGTGGTTTGGAACGTATCATGGTGGCTTATATAAATATGAATCAGCAAAGGATACTTTTACAATTTTCGATATCCGTGACGGACTTGCCTCAAACTGGATTTCGTCCATTGCTGAAGACCATAATGGGTTTTTATGGGTCGGAACCTGGGGAGAGGGAATCACGCAAATTTCTGAATACGGACTTAAAACCTTCAATCTTTCCAATGGACTTAATGACTTAAAAATCAGAAGAATAATAGAAGACAAAGAGGGGAACATGCTTATCGGGACCCATGAGCACGGCTTATCGATTTTTAAAGGTGAACAATTCGTTTCTTTTTCTACGGAGGACGGATTATTAAACTCACAGATCTGGTCAGTGATCCAGGACAAATCGGGGAAATTCTGGTTTGGCACCAATGAGGGTGTTTCAATTTATGACGAAAATTTGCCGGTTGAAAATCAATTTCATGATTTTCAAAAACTCAAAGGCACGCTTATCAGAATGATCAAGGAAGATAACAAGCAAAGAGTCTGGATAAGTACTGATTCAGAAGGGATCTTCACCTATAATAATAAGACATCTGTTTTCACTTATGAGCCAAGGTTGAACTCATACCTGCCGAAGTTGGTTGTAACAGCACTTGAAACAGATAAAAATGGAAAAGTCTGGGCCGGAACTCTTGACGGGCTTGTTTCATATGATTACGACACCAGAGAAGTCAGCTATTTTACCCAGACTTCAGGACTTGCAGGAAATGATATAACCGCTCTGTATTCAGACAGTAAAAACCGTTTATGGATAGGTTGCAGGGGATTGGGTCTTACGTTGCTAACCGATACAACATTTACAATACCCGATTTAGGAGAAAATTTTACTGCAACCTGCATGATTGAGGATCATCAGGGACAATTATGGATTGGAACCGAAGCTCAGGGAATTCTGGTAATTGATCCCTTAAAAAATCAGATTATAAGGAACTTTAAAGAAAGTGACGGTTTACTTGGAAACCTTATTAATCTTCTGAATACTGATTTGGAAAATAATATTTATATCGGCACAAATAAAGGCCTCAACATCTATAATTCTGCAAAGGATGAAATTTTTACCTATACTGAAAAGAATGGATTTACAGGAATAGAGACTAAGGCAAACTCCAGCTTCCTTGATTCCAAAGGTCGTTTATGGTTTGGAACAGTTGCCGGTGTTAATCGGTTTGATCCCGCATTAAAGCGCACAATAAATCAGAATCCTCTTACTCACATTATCGGACTGAAGGTAAATCTAAAGGATCGGGATATAAAATCAGGATTAAAGCTAAGACATACTGAAAATGATATTGTTATAGATTATATCAGTATTTGTCTGACAAACCCGAACTCTGTTAAATATAGGATAAAGCTTCTCGGAGCTGATAACAATGAACGGCAGACTACACAAACCTCGGTAACCTACCCTGCATTAAGTCCAAAGAAATATTCCTTTCATCTGATAGCGCAAAACAGTGAAGGGAACTGGAATACAGAGCCGATAGTTTTAGATTTTCAGATTATGCCCCCATTTTATAAAACCTGGTGGTTTATCCTGATATGCATCTTTGCCGCGGCAGCCGCAATTGTTTCGTATATAAAAGTAAGGGAATCGAATCTGGTGCGTGAAAAACAAGTTCTTGAAGAAAAAGTTATTGAAAGAACAGCTGAAGTCGTTGCCCAGAAAGAGGAGCTTTCTCAGAAGAATAAAGATATCACGGACAGTATCCGGTATGCTAAAAGAATTCAGTTTGCAATTCTTCCATCGGAACTACCGTTTAGCGATACATTTGTCCTTTTTAAACCAAAGGATATTGTAAGCGGTGACTTTTACTGGTTAAATGTAATTGGAGATCTTGAGTTTCTTGCAGCTGTGGACTGCACAGGACATGGAGTCCCTGGAGCATTCATGTCGATTATCGGATACAATTCCCTGAATAAGATAGTAAAAGAAAATAAAATTTATAAGCCCTCCGATATACTTGATAATCTTAATTATGAAGTTACCACGACTCTTCAAAGACAGGATTCTGCAGGTGGTGCAATTCAGGATGGTATGGACCTATGCCTGATTTGTTATAACAGGAAAACGAATATACTGCAGTTTGCCGGAGCCTTTAATCCACTCTGGCTTGTGAGAAACGGAGAACTGAAAGAATATGGCGGGGACAGGTTTCCCATAGGAAGGTCAAGACTTGATACCGAAAAGAAATTCACAAATAACGAAATTCAGATTCAGAAAGGAGATACGATTTATTTCTTTTCAGATGGATTTGCGGATCAGTTTGGTGGCGAAACCGGTAAGAAATTCAAGTCTAAACCCATGAAAGAACTGGTTCTTGCACTTCAGGATATCCCAATGGATAAGCAGAGGGATGTTCTGGAAGGTACACTGGAAGCCTGGAGAGGTGAGATTGAACAGGTAGATGATGTTTTGGTTATAGGCCGTAAGTTCTAATCGTGAACTGCTGCATACTTAATGGCACTCCCGTCCCATGGTGGTGACTTTTTTATGGCTGGGATAACTTCAGCCGGAGAGTCAACCATTTGCCAGATTTCTTTATGAATATGTCTCATAAAATGCTCATCCATCATTTTGTGGAAAAATTCATTCAGGTGATTATAAAATCCTTCGGTATTCAGAATTATAATCGGGGCTAAAAACTGGCCAAGTTGTTTAAGAGTAATAACTTCTGTAAGTTCTTCAAGGGTGCCTATTCCCCCGGGTAAAGCTACCACAGCATCAACATCATGTATCATCATACTTTTACGCTGATGCATTGTTTCGACCTCGATCATTTCAGTGACTTTTGAGTGATCCCACTTCATCGCCTTCATGAACTGTGGTATTATTCCGGTAATTTGTCCTCCCCCGGAAATTATTGTATCGGCGAGATGTCCCATTAAACCGGCACCACCACCACCGTATACAACATGAATATTGTTCTCAAGGAATATCTTTCCAAGAAGTTCAGCGTCCCTGAAATATGCTTTATCAATATGTGAACTTGAAGCACAAAAAACACATACCTTATTTATTGGGCGCATTGGATAAGTGCCTGATTATATGAAAACTTTAAAAACCTGACTGAAGAAAATCCCGAAGTAATATGTTTCAGGGTTTCCGGTAAACGATGCAAAAGAGATACTGTTAAAACATTAAAGCAAGGCTTCAAGTTTACTTACCAAAGCACTTTTGGCAACAGCCCCGACCTGCTTATCAGCAATAACTCCATTTTTAAAATACAGGATAGTGGGAATATTGCGGATTCCGAATTTTTGGGTAACTCCGGGATTGCTATCCACATCAAGCTTTCCAACAATTGCTTTTCCTTTAAAATCTTCGCCTATTTCATTTACAATAGGACCAACCATCCGGCAGGGACCACACCATTCAGCCCAGAAATCAACGATCACCGGTTTGTCTGATTTCAAAACTAATTCTTCAAAATTACTGTCTGTTAATTCGATAGCCATATCAATAGTATTTAAGAGTACAAAGTTATAAAAGTTTAAAAAGCATTGTTAGGATGATTTCGTTTATTTCAATAAATATTCAATTTCCGGGTTTGAGTTTAAAAACTCAAAAAAACCATCACTAATATTCAGGTATATGTTCCGCGAAAAAAGATCCACCTTCAGGTTGCTTTCATTGTCAACAATCTGAATGCGTAAATGTTTAGCACTGCTGCCCTTTTCAGCTTTCCCGTTAAATCTGAATAATTCATCTACCAAAGATTCATTCAACAGGTTGAGTTTAATGGTAAGCAATATGCTTCTTACCATATCTTTTCTGACTTCTGAAAGCAGATGTACGCTTTTTACCCGTACTTCAATGCCGGAACGCTCTTCTTTTTTATTTTCCCATACTTCCACTGCAGCTTTAACCATTATTGACACTCCTGTACTGAAGTATTTCTTATAATTAACATGATCATTTCCCCACAGCCTGAGTTGATAGGTATCATTAAAATCTTCAAGAATGGCAATGCCGAATGCCCGGTTGTTCTTCTGTGAAATTCCTTCCCTGAACGATTTTATGATTCCCGCGAATGTAACATCCTTTCCTTTAAAATCAGAAAGCCTGTTGTTTAGATCATACAAATCCACATTACAATAGCTTTTTATTTCCGGTCTGAACCGATCCAGCGGGTGTGCAGTAAGATACATCCCGATAAGTTCCTTTTCCCTGTTAATCCTTTCCAGAAGTGGCCAGTCTTCAACACCTGCCGGAACAGGTTTCATAATAACCTCTTCATTTCCTCCCCCGAAAAGCGATTGCTGGGTACTTAGTTTTTCGTTATGAAGCCGGCTTCCGTATTTTACCAATGCATCAAAAAAACTTGCTTCATTTCCAACCGGATGTGAATATTGCGCACGGTTAATTTCGGCAAAACAGTCGAAGGCACCTGAAGAAGCAAGCCCTTCGAGGTTTTTGCGGGTCATAATCCGCAGATCAATTCTTTCAATAAAATCGTAAATATCTTTAAACAGACCATTTTTTTTCCGCTCTTCGATTATTGTAGCAACGGCCGATTCGCCAACACCTTTAATTGCACCCAGACCAAAACGGATATTACCCTTTTTATTCACCGTAAACTTTACATTACTCTCGTTCACATCCGGACCAAGTACTGCGATTCCCATTCTCCGGCATTCATCCATAAACAATCCGATTTTTTTAATATCGGCAATGTTTCTGCTAAGAACTGCGGCCATAAACTCAGCGGGGTAATGCGCTTTGAGGTATGCTGTCTGATAGGAAACGTATGCATAGCAGGTAGAATGAGACTTATTGAATGCATACTCCGCAAATGCTTCCCAGTCGGCCCAGATTTTGTTAATTACCTCTTCGGAATATCCGTTTTTCTGGCAACCTTCAACGAACTTACTTTTCAGTTCGTCCATCATCTTGCGGATTTTCTTTCCCATTGCTTTACGAAGGGAGTCAGCCTGACCTCTGGTAAACCCTGCCAGACGCTGGGATAGCCTCATCACCTGTTCCTGATAAACAGTAATACCATACGTTTCCCTGAGTTCTTCTTCCATTTCAGGAACGGCATAAGAGATAGCTTCCTTGCCGTGCTTTCTTCTGATAAATGAAGGAATGTATTCCATGGGACCCGGACGATAAAGGGCGTTCATGGCAATCAGGTCTTCAAAACGATTGGGTTTCAGATCACGAAGATGCTTGCGCATTCCCGGAGATTCAAACTGGAAAAGTCCCGTAGTATCCCCCCTTGCATACAGTTCATAGGTCTGCTGATCTTCAATTGGCAGATTTCCGACGTCAATACTGATCCCTTTTGACTCGAGAACATTTTCCACAGCATCCTTAATAATAGAAAGTGTCTTAAGCCCCAGAAAATCCATTTTTAACATTCCGACATCTTCAACATGTTTCCCGTCATACTGGGTAACAAGTAAAGGAGAATCTTTGGAAATGCAGATTGGGATATGTTCAATCAGGTCTTCCCTGCCAATAATGATTCCACATGCATGTATTCCTGTATGCCTTACGGATCCCTCAAGTGTTCCGGCATATGCTAAAACACTGGCTATTTCGGCATTCTGTGAATCACGTTCTTTACGTAATTCAGGCACTTCCTCGTAGGCCTTTTTTAGTGTAGTACCAGGTCTTTCAGGTACCAGCTTTGCAATACGGTCGGCTTCCGACAAAGGTAATTTCTGAATCCGTGCAACATCCCTGATAGCCATTTTAGCAGCCATTGTACCAAAGGTGATAATCTGAGCTACCTTGTTCTTACCATATTTGTTCACAACCCATTCCAGAACGTGCTCACGGCCGTCTTCATCAAAATCAATGTCAATATCGGGTAATGAAATCCTGTCAGGATTCAGAAATCTTTCGAAAAGGAGGTTATATCGCAGGGGATCAATATCAGTTATACCTGTACAATATGCAACTACAGAGCCGGCAGCAGATCCCCGGCCAGGACCAACAGCCACCCCCATTTTTCTTGCCTGATTAATAAAATCCTGGACGATTAAAAAATAACCGGGAAAGCCCATGTTTTTAACTACTTCGAGCTCAAAATCTATTCGCTCAGTAATTTCGGGTGTTATCTCAGGATATCTTTTAGCAGCACCCACATAGGTCAAATGTTTCAGGTACACATCTTCATTGTCAAAGCCCTCGGGAAGAGGGAAATCAGGCATAATGGGGTCACGGTTGAGCGCATACGATTCAACCTTATCAACAATCTCCTGCGTGTTTATTAAGACTTCGGGAATATCCTCAAACACCTTCTGCATTTCAGCACGTGTTTTAAACCATTCCTGCTGTGTGTATTTCATCCGGGAGGGATCATCAAGATCTTTACCCGTATTCAGGCATATCAGGCGATCATGAGCACCGGCGTCTTCCGGATTAATGAAATGCACATCATTTGTTGCAATACATTTCACGCCATGTTTCTTGCCGAGTTCCATCAGGACTCCATTCACAAACACCTGATCCTTGTAAACCTGATGGTTCATGGCTGGATCATTGCTTTTATGACGCATCAGCTCGAGGTAAAAGTCATCACCGAATATGTCCTGGTATGTTTTGAGAAGTTCTTCCGCCGATTCAGTGCCATGGTTCATGATTTCCTGCGGGATCTCACCTCCGAGACAAGCAGTAGTTGCTATAATGCCAGTGGAATATTGTTTCAGAAGTTCTTTATCAATCCTTGGTTTGTAGTACATTCCCTCTATCCATCCCAGGGAAACAAGCTTAACGAGGTTATAATAACCTGCTTTATTTTTTGCAAGCAGAATAAGATGATCACCGCTGGCGTCAATCTTCTCTTTTTTGTCGTGTCGTGAACGTTTTGAAACATAAACCTCACAACCTATGATAGGCTTAAGTCCCTGCTTTTTTGCTTCATTGTGAAATATCTTTGCACCAAACAAATTGCCATGATCAGTAATGGCAATAGCCTTCATACCATCCTCTTTGGCTTTATGCATCAATCCTGAAATGGAAGCAGCGCCGTCAAGTATAGAATATTGCGTATGTACGTGCAAATGGGTGAATTGAACAGTTTCGCTACCGGAAGTATCTCCCGTTTCACTGAAAACTTTCACATCCTCTGTGACTTTACTGTCTTTTTCCGGCAATCCCTCAATACCTGCAGGCTTTATCGGGCCGGGATTAGCTTTGTTGAACAAGGCTATCTCCTCAGAAGAAAGTAAATGCGAAGCGTTTTTGAGTACACCCAGACGCAAGAGTTCAAGAAAGCATCTGGAAGTTGCTTCCACATCTGCAGAGGCGTTATGGGCACCCGAAAAGCCTTCACCAAAAAGTTTAAGATGAAGCTCGGCAAGATTCGGCCATTTAAACTTACCTCCTCTTCCCCCGGGAATGGCACAGAAGTCGGTGCTTTCCAATTTTGTGCAAAGCTTCTTCTTTTGGAGGAAGTCGCTTTCAATACCGTTTCTTAAAAACTCAGAAGCTACAATATTTATATCAAACTCAATATTATGAGCAATTACAAGTCTGGAAGAAGAAATGTCCTTAGCAAATTCTGCAAGAACAGTTTTTAAATCATGACCTGAAGCAAGAGCTTTTTCCGTGGAAATCCCATGTACTTTCTCAGCTGCATAAGGAATGGTAAAACCTTCCGGTTTAATTATATAATCTTTTGCACCCAGAAATTTTCCTGAAATATCGTGCATCTGCCAGGCAAGTTGCACCAACCTGGGCCAGTTGTCGAGCTCTTCCAAAGGAGCATTATCTCTTTTAGGCAGTCCGGTTGTTTCGGTATCAAAAATCAGGAACATTTACTGGTTATGCGATTTGATGAATTTATTAAAATCTGATAATCAATTCTATAGATTATAATTTATTGATTATTGGCTTTTGCTAAAATTACCATAAATCAAATCAAAAATACAGTAGTGTTGATAAGTCTTGAAAGGTTTTTGGAGAGGCCGGATTACATATCCTGACAAATATCATTTCCAACATACCTCCAAAATCGCTTACTTTGCAGCGTCACATAAAAGAAAAAATGGGGGATTCCATGGATAAAACCAAATTATTTGATGATTTTGAAGCTGTTAATGCCGAAAAATGGAAAGAGAAAATGTTACTGGATCTAAAGGGTCTGCCTTATGATAAACTGATCTGGAAAACCAATGAAGGAATTTCTGTTAAACCATTCTATACTGCCGAAGATCTGGAAAACCTCAGTTATCTGAAAACCGGGCCCGGGGAATTTCCTTATCTGAGAGGAAATCAAAACGCTTCAAATAACTGGGAAATCAGACAGGATATTGTTGTTGATAATGTAGCAACATCCAACTCAACAGCCCTTCATGCCCTAAATTGGGGAGCAACATCCATCGGATTTATTATTAAGGAAGATATGGTTTTGTCTTCTGCGGATATTAAAAGTCTTTTAAATGACATCTATATTGATTGTATAAATATCAATTTTCTAAACCATTCTCAGTCCGCCCATATATTCGAACTTCTGGCTGCCGAAGTCAAATCACGGAAAATTGAAACTTCGAAAATAACCGGGTCTGTTGATAACGATCCCCTGGGTTTTCTTACCAGATATGGTAAATTCAGCTATTCTGAGGAAGAAGATTTTAAAATCTCAGCATCACTCATAAATAATTCCTCATCACTTTTTCCCGGGCTGAGGACCCTTGGTATTAATGCTCATATTTTTCATAATGCAGGCGCAAACATTGTTCAGGAATTAGGATTTAGTCTTGCAATAATTTCCGATTACCTGGATTTGCTTTCAAAGGCAGGCGCAAAACCTGAAGCTATTGCAAAAAGTATGCAGCTGAACTTTTCCGTCGGACCAGTATATTTTATGGAAATTGCAAAAATCCGGGCCATTCGCTTACTTTTTGCACGACTTGTTCAGTCCTGGGGGATTCAGGATGAGAACTCCCTGAAAACATTTGTGCATTGTTCAACTTCGGAGTGGAATCAAACTGTTTATGATCCCTATGTGAATATGCTCCGTGCTACCACAGAAAGTATGTCTGCTGCAATGGGCGGTTGTGATTCACTTACTGTCCGGCCATTTGACAAACCCTACCGCAAAACAACCGCATTTTCTGAAAGAATAGCCCGCAATACACAGATTATACTTAAAGAAGAAGCATGGCTTGACAAGGTACAGGATCCTGCTGCCGGTGCTTTTTTCATTGAAAACATAACGGATTCCATTATTGAAGAATCATGGAAACTATTCCTTGAAATTGAAGATCTTGGCGGGTATCTTGCAGCATTTAAGGCAGGTGAAATACAGAAAAGAATAGATACCAGCGCTTCACAAAAAAATCAGAATGTCTCTTCACGCAAGGAGATTCTCCTCGGAACAAACCAATATCCAAACCTTCTTGAAAACAAACCTGAAGATCTGGATACTTCGGTTGCATTCCCACTGAATAAAAAACAGTCAGGGCTTGTTGCAGAACCCCTTACTAATTATCGTGGGTCTATGGCGTTTGAAAAACTCAGGCTTAAGGTAGAATCGAATCCGAAAAAAGTATTTCTTTTAACCATCGGAAACCCTGTATGGAGAAAAGCCAGAGCCGGATTTTCAGCCAGCTTTTTTGGGTGTGCAGGATTTGAGATCATTGATAACCCGGGTTTTGAATCCCTCGAAACCGGAATTAAACAAGCCCTGAAAGAAAAATCATCTATCGTTGTCTTATGCAGCAGTGATGAGGAATATGCAAACTATGCTCCCGTAGCTCTGATTAGCCTTGATAAGAAAGCCGTTCTCGTGGTTGCCGGTTTTCCTAAAGATAGTATCGAAGAGCTCAAATCAAAAGGAGTTCAGAACTTTATTCATATGAAATCGAATGTTCTGGATGAACTTGAGAAGTACTATAAATTAATATCGGAATGAAACCAAATTATAAAAATATAAATCTCCGGTCTGCGGAGGGCAAGGTTCTAAGTAATAATAATGAATTAAATCAAACAGATGCTCCACTCTGGCTGACACCGGAGCACATTCCTGTTAAACCTGTATATTCTGCAGAGGATTTGCAAAAAATGGAACACCTTAATTTTGCAGCCGGTTTTCCTCCCTTTCTCCGTGGGCCGTATACAAGCATGTTTGTAACCAGACCCTGGACTATACGTCAGTATGCCGGGTTTTCAACTGCAGAGGAATCAAATGCCTTTTACCGCAGAAATCTGGCAGCCGGACAAAAAGGATTATCCGTAGCATTTGACCTTGCTACCCACAGAGGCTACGATTCTGATCATGAAAGGGTGGTTGGCGATGTTGGAAAAGCCGGTGTTGCTATCGACTCTATCCTCGATATGAAAGTACTCTTCGACCAGATCCCTCTTGATAAAATGTCGGTTTCCATGACCATGAACGGAGCCGTACTCCCCATAATGGCATTTTACATAGTGGCAGGTCTTGAACAGGGTGCAAAACTGGAAGAGTTAAGCGGCACTATACAGAACGACATTCTTAAAGAGTTCATGGTGAGGAACACCTATATTTATCCTCCGGAAACATCGATGCGAATAATTGCTGATATTTTCGAATACACCTCTCGTCGCATGCCTAAATTCAACAGTATAAGTATATCTGGTTACCATATGCAGGAGGCCGGAGCAACAGCAGATATCGAGCTGGCTTATACACTGGCCGACGGTCTTGAATACCTGCGCACCGGAATAGATGCCGGAATTGACATTGATGCTTTTG
>CAYOLQ010000014.1:12023-51756 GCA_964404825.1 uncultured Chitinophaga sp. | reverse complement strand
ACTTCGATTTTGTGGAACTTTGCCGTAAATCGGGAATAAATGTACCTATCATCCCCGGCATAAAACCCATAACCACCATGAAAGATATTGAAGTTCTTCCAAGAGTTTTTCATATAGGTATTCCAAATGAACTCGTGAAGGAAGTACAGAAATGTAAAACGAACGCTGATGCCAAGGAAATTGGGGTAGAATGGGCAATTCAGCAATCCCTCGAACTAAAAAAAGCAGGGGTTCCGGCTTTGCATTATTACACTATCGGAATATCCGATAATATCCGGAAGATTGCATCAAAGGTTTTCTAAAAAAAAATGCTGTAGTGTTTAAATCTACAGCATTTTCTGTTTATGAATTTCAGGTATTATACAAGCTTATATCCATCGCGGTATGTGTAATGCAGCATTTTTGTTGCCAAACCATCCACATCATCTACAAAAGTTTCCGTTTCGGGATTCCATTTGATGGTACGTTTCAGTTCACATGCAATATTGCCTAGTGTGCACATTGTGCAACTGCTGTGACCAATCTCAACGGGAACTATCGGGTCTTTTCTTGATCGTACTGATTGAATAAAGTTATCCTGGTGGGATACTTTGGTTTCGTAAGGACCTTCAGCTTTTTCAGTTTCAGGGGCATAAAATTTAGGATCCGAAGCGTTGAACATGCCGCGGGCTACTTCAATCCAGCCATTTTCTCCCCAGAATTTTACACCAAGAGTTTTATCCTCGTTAAATGGTTCTGAAGTTACTTCGATTCCGTTTGCATATTTAAAATGTATGAACTGTGTACCGTCTCCAATTGGTGAAATCTCTACCGGTCCGCTTCCATCCATACCAAGTCCCCATTGGGTAATATCAAACATATGTGCTCCCCAGTCGGTTGTAAGTCCACCGCCCATTTCTTTGTACCAGCGCCATCCTGCCCAGAATTTTTCATCTTCTTCAGGATCAAGAGAGATTGGAGGATTAAGTTCATTATTAAAATGGATTGGGTTCGGCAGAGGTCCGAGCCACAAATCCCAGTTCAAATCTGCCGGAATGGGTTCTTCAGGCAAATCGTAAGGTCTCGGGGGAGGACCAACATGTGCATTAACTTTGGTAATTTTTCCGAGTGCTCCGCTTTGTACCATTTTAACCGCATGCTGGAAATTTGGATCGGAACGCTGCTGACTTCCAATGGCCAGGATACGTCCATTATCTCTTACAGCTTTTACTAACTCTTGTCCTTCTTTGATGGTAAAAGTCATTGGCTTTTCAAGATAAACATCTTTTCCCGCTTTGCAGGCAGCGATTGCAATCATAGCATGAGCATGGTCAGGAACGGCAATTACAACTGCGTCGATGTCTTTTCTTGCCAGCAGATCTTCATATTTTTCATAGGTTTCAACTTTTATATTCTTCCCGGCTTTTGTGTAGAACTCGTTTGCCCTTTTTTCAAACCGTTTACGCTTAATCCCATAAACATCGCAGCCTGCAAGAACCTGCACACCCGGGATCTGAATAAAACCGTTTAACAAATAATTAGACTGTCGGCCCATCCCTATAAAACCCAGTCGAATATCACCGGATCCCTTGCCGGATTTGCATCCTGCCATTCCGGGAACAACCAGCAATGCGGCCATACCGGCTACCGAAGTACCGATAAACTGACGCCTTGACCAAATCATTTTTTGATTTTTCATGTTTCAATATTGAATTATAATTATGTTAGTTAATATCAATCCAACCGTTTAAATATACTACTAATTCCAAAGATGGCTGATTGTTTTAATAATTCAAAATCCGAATCAGACCATGCCCTATTTCTTTTTTGGTATTGATGCCAGTGTTTCAGTCAGAAAATCGTAAAACTTACCAACAGTTGCAATGTTCACTTTCTCATCCGGAGAATGCGGAAAACGAATGGTTGGTCCGAAGGATATCAGTTCCATCTTCGGATAGGCTCCTCCGATTATGCCACACTCAAGTCCTGCATGAATAACTTTTACCTCTGGTATTTTTCCGAACTTCTTATTATAAACATCTTTCATTGTTTTCAGAATAACCGAATTTACATTGGGCTTCCATCCGGGGTATGTGCCATCGTGAGTTACCTGCATACCACCAAGTTCCATTACAGACTGTGTCATGTGGCCGAGGCTGAATTTGGCTGAGTCAACAGAGCTTCTGAGCAGACAAAGGATTTTAGCTTCGCCGTCCTGAACTTTAACAATTGCCAGATTGGTTGATGTTTCAACTATGCCGGCAATATCAGGGCTCATCCGCATCACAGCATTAGGAATGCCATAAACTACCTTTATCAGGTTTGATTGAGCAACAGGTTCCATTATTTTTGCAGGAATCGGGGCTGTTTCGGCTTCAATTTTCAACCCCGGGTCAGGTGAGGCAAATTCATTGCTGAATACCGCCTGGCATTCTTTCACAAGATTCAGAAATTTATCTTTGTTCGTTGAAGGAATAATAACAACAGCAAATGCTTCGCGTGGAATGGCATTTCTCAGACTTCCCCCTTCAATGGAAGATATACGGATTCCAAGTTCGCGGGCAGCCCATAGAAAACGATTCATAATCTTATTCGCATTACCACGGCCCAGGTTTATGTCAAGCCCCGAATGTCCGCCTTTTAAGCCGGTAACGGAAACTTTAAAAGCAACCGTACCTGTAGGTACTGCTTCTTCTTTATACTTCAGAATTCCTGTGGTATTCATTCCTCCGGCACAACCGATATAAAGTTCACCTTCATCTTCAGAGTCAAGATTTATAAGAATATCGGACTTCAGAAGTCCGGGTTTCAGTTCGAATGCACCGGTCATTCCGGTTTCTTCATCAATGGTAAGCAGTACTTCCAGAGGACCGTGCTTTAGAGTTTTATCCTGCAAAACTGCCATTGCAGCAGCCACGCCAATTCCATTATCGGCTCCAAGAGTGGTTCCGTTTGCTTTAACCCACTCACCATCAATTATTGTTTCGATGGGATCTTTTTCAAAATCATGGTTTTTATCCGAATTCTTTTGGGGAACCATATCAAGATGTCCCTGTAAAACAACACCCATAAGGTTTTCCATACCAGGGGAAGCCGGTTTGCGGATAATAACATTTCCAGCTTTATCAACGATGGTTTCAAGTCCGAGTTTTTCACCAAATGCTTTGGCAAATGCAGCTGCTTTCTCTTCTTTTTTTGATGGCCGTGGGATCTGCGTCAGTTCGTAAAAATTGTTCCACAGTGATTCGGGTTTCAGGGATTTAATTGTATTCATCGAAGATTTATTTTTAATGAATGATAATTAGCAAAAATGATGTCTCAAAAATAATAATCTAAAATTAGTCAAAATTATAAGTTCAGAGATTGTTTTAAGTCGTTCTGAGCTGTTTAATTATGTTATTTGTCTGAAAGTAATGTATTTCCAGTCGTACAATAACGACATGAATTTCGAAATCCTGCTATCAGCTTCATCAAATGAGGCTGACTTTTCCGCAAATTCATGAACAATGGTCTGAGTAATTTCGGCGATGGTTTTATCACCTGAAATATTTAACCATGTTACCGATCCCAGTTCATCCAGCTTAATCCTATAAAACAACTTTTCGGTTCGCGGGAAAAGATTATGCATCCATTTGCTTTCAAATTTTGGAGCCAGTATAACAACTTTACCCTCCTTAATATCATGACCATGTATTCTTACTGGAATAAGGTCGGAAGCACTTATTTGCCTTAAAATCCGTCTGCGCTGGAAATAGTTCATACAATTTTGAAAATTTGTTTCATTACTTACCTCCGGCTACATTGCAGATGGAGGAGCGGGTTCATCCGGACTACCTGCTTTACGCAGAGGGAGACTAACCATACCCCAGCCAATCAGAGAAAGAATTGCCAGACCGATAAGATACGAAGGGTTCTCAAAAACTGCCGACGGGAACTTTTCAAATGCAGCGAAAATTGCGAACACCAGACCCATTAAGGCTTCACCGGCTATCAATCCTGATGCCAGCAAAACTCCTATATTCTCACTACGTATTTTCTGAGCATCGTTGTGTTTTCTCTTTTCGGCAAAAACATTCAGAAGACCTTTGATCATGCCACCCATAAAAATGGCGAAAGTTGTCTGCAGCGGCAGATACATTCCCACAAAAACAAGCATGGGACTTTGAACGCGCATAATAATAAAACCAATACCGAGAAGCATTCCCGTTATCACAAGTGGCCAGGCCATTTCACCTCCCACGATACCCTGAGATAAAAGCGCCATAAGGTTTGCCTGAGGAGCAGATAATTCCTTTGAGCCAAATCCCCCGACATAACCTTCCTTAAGACCCGTATTTATATCGCCCTGATTCAGATAAGATAATACAAAAAACATCACTGCACCGGCGGCAACAACTCCGATTATATCGCCAAGTTGCATCCTCCATGGTGTTCCGCCAAGAATGTGGCCGGCTTTAAGGTCCTGAAGCATTTCACCTGCAACGGCAGCAGAAACGCAGACTATTGCAGCAACTCCGAGAGTGGCGGCAACTCCCTCGTTACCTTTAACACCCATAACTACCATAATAAGTGCCGTAACAACCAATGCTGTTAACGTAAGCCCTGAAATGGGGTTATTGCTCGAACCCATGATACCAACCAGATAGCCAGAAACAGCTGCAAAGAAAAAAGCCAGAATTATCATTACAGTTGCTGCAACGATAGCAACAAGTATTGTAGTACTGAAAATGAAATATGTTATAGCAAAAGTGGCCAGTGCAACTCCGATTATACCTATCATTATCCAGTTAAAGGAAATATCTTTTTCGTTACGGGGAACACCTGTATCTATGCCCGATGCAGCCTTTTTTACATCATCAATGGAACGGCTTACACCTGCGAACAGACTCTTCCTCATGCGGTAAAGAGTGAAAACTGCTGATACAAGCATACCGCCTATTGCCATGGGGCGCACAATAAAACGCCATACAGAATAGGCCTTATCGATCCACACCTTCTGTAGTGCCGATTGTTGTGAAATTCCTTCAGATTGAGCCATAGCTGCGGCAATCCCGTCGATATCTATCTGCGGACCGAGAAAGTAAAGTATTATTGGAGTTAAGAGTCCCCAGGCAAGAACACTTCCACTGAAGTTAAGCGATGCAAGCCGCGGACCAATGATGTAGCCGACACCAACATATGCCGGTGATATAGCCGGTGAACCTGCCAGAGCACCACCTTTTCCGAAAACACTTAGTTTTTCTCCAAAAAATCCACTCAGACCTGTGATACTTTGCTTTCCGAATACAATAAACTTTTCCCAGTAATCGGCAAAAATGCTGAACTTCGCCATAAGTGTTACAATCGCACCAACAAGCATGGAACCAAAAAGATATTTGGAACCGCTGCCGGCCTGACTGCCTGACTTGTGAATTTCGGCGGCTGCAACCGATTCGGGGAAAGGAAGTTCGGCGTCATCAACCATCACCTTTCGTAACAAAGCAACGAACATTATGCCCAGAATACCACCCGCAATAAGTATTGCTGTGGTTATTCCATATGTAAAAAAGTTTTCAACCTCAACACCCTGAGTCTGTTTCTGAAGATAAACGATGTAGAAAGCAGGGATGGTGAAAATAGCACCGGCAGCAACCGACTCACCAATAGAACCAACGGTACGGGCGAAATTCTCTTCGAGAATACTACCGCGCATTGCTTTTATTAAAGCCATGCCAATAACAGCAGCAGGATAGGTTGCAGCGATTGTCATACCTGCTTTAAGACCCAGATATGCGTTCGCTGCCCCAAGAACAACTGCCAGTACAAGGCCGATAATCAGAGCCCGGATAGTAAATTCGGCCATGTTGGTTTCGGCCGATACAAAGGGTATAAACTTTTTCTGCTGTGACATAAAGGTAGGTTTAGTTTTTAAGCCTATAAATGTAATAAACTTTTAAATATTTCGGGAGAATCGATTGCATATTAAGCGCCAGGAGGCCATAATGCAAAGTAAAACGTAATTATTATTTGCGCCTCCCCGGCTTTCGCGTAGCTTCAGCGGAGCAAAGCCTTGCGCACCCGCGCCCTTGCGCTTAATCTTTACATATTCTTCATTTACTTTTTCTTATGCACCCTATCGCTTAAGCTTCATTTGATATCGATTACTATTTCAATTATATTCGCTTAATGAGAATTCCAAAAACAACACTTGAATACAAACTGGCAACACTGGCCGGAATTGCAGCTGTTTTTATATGGAGCAGCAATGTTGCCGTTTCGAAAACCGTTATGGATGAGTTAGGGGCATTCAATTCAGCATTTTATATTTACTTTTTCAGTGGAATCCTTAATTTTATTTTTCTTTTTCTTTACCTGGGAAAATCAAAATTATTAAGCAATCTCAAAAATCTTCCTCTCAGTTATTACGTATACACAGGCAGTTTTTTTGTGCTGAATAATGTCTTTCTGTACCTTGCAATTGGTCTAGCAAAAAAGGATGAGGAATTGCTAATTGTAACCCTCCTGAATTATCTCTGGCCGGTTCTGATTTTTATTTTCAGGGTTCCCCTTTACCGGCTAAAAATCATTCCTGTTTTGTTTTATCCCGCAATTGCCGCTGCATTAACCGGCATCGCTATCGCCCTTCTGCAGGGCTATTCAGCAAGTGAACTTCTTGAAATAGCCGGTTCCCTTAATGACAACCTGCTTGCTTTCCTTTTTGCTTTTCTGGGAGCTGTTTCCTGGGCATTATACTCTAATCTTATCAGAAAATATAAATCAGGTGAAGATATTGCAGGTTTTCCAGTCATTTTTATCGTAAGCGGATTGGTGTTTTTTATTATTCAAATTTTCAGAGGGGAATCTGCCAGCCTTAGTCTGGAACCTGTATATTCCAATCCTTATCTGATATACACCATTCTCGGACCTACCTGCATTGGGTATCTTTTCTGGTTTCTGGCTATGAAGTTTGGAAACAGAGCTCTTGTTTCATCCCTGTCGTACCTGATTCCTCTCGGATCTGTTTTTCTGGTAAGCCATATTCATAACATTCCGGTCACCCCAATGTTCTGGGTATCCGCCGGTTTGCTTGTAACCGCGGCTGTTATGGGAATGCGGGCTGTGAAGGAGGTACCTGATTCATAATTTTAAAACATGTACATGATTCTCTGCACAATGATCATCATAATGTATTATAAATTTTTTCTATTTTTATGCCTTCATCAATAACTATAAAATGAAACAGTATATTTCCTTCCTGTTATTGCTCTTGTTTATAATCCCGGTCAATGCGCAACTTTCTTCCCTCGAAAGGAAACTATTTGAATTGCCGGATGTTATATTTACTTCTCTGGATGCTCCTTCAGGTTTCGAGGCAGCATATGAACTTGCTGTAAAACAAGCAATTGACCATAAAGACCTGACGAAAGGGTTTTTTTACCAAAGAGTATTTCTTTCTCATAAAGGTTTTGAAAGACCTGTGGTATATGTAACGGAAGGGTACGAACAGCATGCTATTTACAGAAACGAACTGACCTCCCTTTTAAATGCAAACCAGATAGAAGTTGAACACCGGTACTTTGGTGAAAGTATACCTGATTCCCCTGACTACGAATACTTATCAACCGAACAGGAAGCTGCTGATTTGCATCACATTAATCAGCTCATGAAAGAAATATACACCGGAAAATGGATAAGCACGGGTATCAGCAAAGGTGGACAGAACAGTATTTTTTACCGGTACTATTATCCTAATGATGTAGATGTTACTATTCCGTATGTTGCTCCCATAAATCTGTCAATGGCTGATGAAAGGGTATACACATTTTTCGATACAGTTAATACAGCTGAATGCAGGAATAAAATAAAGGATTTTCAGATACGGATACTTAAAGAACGGGCAAAGGTATTGCCTCTTTTAAAATGGTACAGTAAAGGCAAAGATCTACGGTTTACCTACCTGACTTTTGAACAGGCTTTTGAGTATACAGTTTTAGAGTATTCATTTTCTTTCTGGCAATGGGGACATTCCTGCAGCGAAATTCCTTCGTCTAATTCATCTATTGAAGATGCAGTTAATCACCTCCTTAGTGTATCGGACATAGATTTCTTTTCTGATGAAACCATGAAAAAATTTGAATCGCACTATTATCAGGCTGCATCAGAAGTAGGATATTATTCATACAAAACCGATGATTTTAAAGGACTTATAAAGGCGCTCCCTGTAAAGCCTTATCCCAGTGCTATATTTCCCCCGGGCAAAATGAAAGTAGACTATGAGAGTTCTTCTTCAAAAAAGGTGTACGACTGGACCCAGAGTGAAGGTAACTATATGCTATATATTTATGGAGCAGGTGATACATGGTCTGCAACTTCGGTACCTCCATCCGCCAAAACAAATTCACTTTGGTTCTTTATCGATGGAGCTAGCCATGGCTCAGCCAGAATAAGAAATATGAGTCCGGCCCAAAGAAATCTTTTTATTACAACTCTTGAAAAATGGCTTGGAACAGAAATTGAATAGTAATTTCCCGCTTATTCACACTATAAAACCCTGAAGCAATGGAAACAGATAAAAACAAAATATTGCAATACTTTCGGGAGGATAAGAACTGTGCCCAGGCTGTATTGCTTGGTTTCGCAGATCGTTTTCAGATAAATGAAGATCACGCATTAAGCGTTGCTTCGGGTTTCGGAGCCGGGATGGGAAGGCTGCAGAAAACCTGTGGAGCAGTATCGGGCGCCTATATGGTGATCGGCTTATATGCAGGAAGCAATTCTTCAAATATAGCTGAGATGAAAGAGAATGCTTACAAAATGATAATTAATTTTACAAAAAAGTTTGAAACCCAGCTTGGCTCCTCTGATTGCTCCGAACTTACCCGTTGTGATCTGAAAACAGAAACCGGACAACAGAAGTTTGAGAAAGAACAGGTAAAAGAAAAAGTATGCGAAAAATGCATACTCTCCTCCATTTCAATCCTGAATGAAATCATGAGTTAATTGCAGGACTTACTTATCTATCTGTAAAATAATAATTTACATTTTTCCATTAAAGATATCCTTCCAACTGTTTGCTGATTACATTAATTTTCGCTTAAATTTAGCCTTTCTAACTAATCCTATGAAACAGAAACCCATTCCCGAAGGATACCTGTTTACCAGGTCCTATACCAACTACGTTTTCATTTTATTGTTTTTACTGTATATGTTCGACTATGTCGACCGTATGATCATCACATCCCTTTTCCCATTTTTAAAAGCCGACTGGGGACTTACCGATACTCAGTGTGGTATGATGATATCTGCAGTCTATTGGTCTATTGTGCTTTTTACAATCCCGGTTTCAATTCTTGTGGATCGCTGGAGCAGAAGAAAAACGATTGGATATATGGCCATTCTGTGGAGTATAGCTACGGCAGCTGGTGCATTCACAAAATCATTCGCCCAATTGTTTACTACACGGACAGCCATTGGTATAGGTGAAGCAGGATATGCACCCGGAGGATCTGCAATGATCTCAGGTATGTACCCGGTGCGTAAAAGAGCATGGATGATGGGCCTCTGGAATGCATCAATCCCTCTTGGAAGTGCTATAGGAATTGCAATTGGCGGAATTATTGCCACGCACTGGGGCTGGCGGCATGCACTGGGAATTGTAGCTATTCCGGGATTGATCATCGGAATTCTTTTCCTTTTCGTTAAAGACTATAAAACTGTTAGTCTGGAAAAAACCGAAACCATTGTAAATAAAAAAGAAGAAAGAAAAAAAGTCCGAATGAATGTAAAGGATATTGTTATTGAATTCCTTCACAAACCCTCTCTGATTCTTACCTATTTTGCAATGGCCGGAGTCGTATTTACAACCACCTCTCTTTTAACATGGTTACCAACCTATTTTCACCGGGTTCAGGGTATTCCCGAGAGTGCAGCCGGCATGAAAGCCAGCGCTGTTATGCTTCTTGCCATTATCGGTGCCCCCCTTGGAGGTTATCTGTCTGATAAATGGAGAAAAAAACGAATTAATGCACGACTTCTTTTCCCAACCATAACCACTTTATTATCGGCAATAATATTGTTTCTTGCTTTTACCGTTTTTAAGGATATGGCTCAATATGCACTTCTGTTATCTCTGGGAATATGCATTACAGCTTTTCTCTCAGCAGCTGCAGCTGTTACACAGGACCTTGTACATGCCGGATTACGGGCTTTTTCCTATGCAATAGCCGTGGTAGTGCAAAATCTTCTGGGCGCTTCTCTTGGTCCGATTGTAATGGGAGCGATTAGCGATCGTACCGATATACAGACGGCGTTCTCTTTTCTGCCGATAGCGCTGGTTATAGCATCAGTTCTGTTTTTTGCCGGATCATTTTATTACGAGCGGGATCTTAACCTTGTAGAAAAAGTTGAACTGGAAGTAAAAGAATAACTTTCTTATTAATCAAAATTGACTACCTTTGCGGCCTGATAAAAAAATCATCAGGTTTAAATAAAATTTTGATTAATAAATGATTACAGTTTCTAATCTGGCGCTTCAATTTGGAAAAAGGACACTTTTTCAGGATGTGAATCTTAAATTCACAAGTGGTAATTGTTATGGTATTATCGGGGCAAATGGCTCCGGAAAATCAACTCTGTTAAGGATTCTCAGCGGGGATCTTGATCCTGTAAGGGGATCTGTCAGCATAGGCAGTGGCGAACGCCTCTCCGTACTTAAGCAGGACAGATATGCGTTTGATGCGTTTACAGTATTAAATACCGTGCTCATTGGTCATGAGGAATTCTGGAACGTGATGCACGAAAAAGATGCCCTGTATGCCAAATCCGATTTTTCTGATGAAGATGGTATAAAAGCATCACATCTGGAAGAGAGGTTTGCCGAAATGGATGGATGGAATGCCGAAAGCAACGCTGCCAGCCTGCTCAGCGGTCTGGGAATTTCAGAAGATCTCCATCATAAGTTCATGAACGAACTTAGTAACAAACAGAAAGTTAAAGTTCTTCTTGCACAGGCCCTTTTTGGTAAGCCCGAAAACCTGCTCCTGGATGAACCAACTAACGACCTTGACCTTGACACAGTTACCTGGCTCGAACATTATCTTTCAAATTACGATAATACGGTTCTTGTAGTATCTCACGACAGGCACTTTCTGGATTCAATCTGTACGCACACAGTTGACATTGACTTTGGTAAAATACAGCTATTCGCCGGCAATTACAGTTTCTGGTATCAGTCCAGTCAGCTTGCCCTGCGTCAACAAGCTTCACAAAATAAAAAGGCTGAGGAAAAGAAAAAGGAACTACTCGAGTTTATTGCCCGATTTAGTGCCAATGTTTCTAAATCGAAACAAACAACCAGCCGGAAAAAGATGATCGAAAAGCTCAATATTGAAGAAATCCGCCCTTCGACCCGGAAATACCCGGGTATTATTTTCAATCCTGAGCGTGAACCCGGAAATGTTATTCTTGAAGTTAAAAAACTCAGCAAGAGTGTTGATGGGGAAATACTTTTCAAAGATTTAAGTTTCGTAGTGGACAAAGATGATAAAATAGTTTTTCTCTCTCACGATCCCCGCGCAATGACAGCTCTGTTCGAAATACTTACCGGTCATATTAAACCTGATTCCGGAAGTTTTGAATGGGGACAGACAATCACAACCGCATACCTTCCTGTTGACAACTCAGAATTTTTCAAAAAAAATCTGAACCTTCTCGAATGGCTGGCTCAGTTTTCAGATGATTCCAGTGAGATATATTTAAGGGGATATCTTGGTAAAATGCTCTTTTCAGGTGATGAGGTCTTTAAAAAAGCATCTGTTCTCTCCGGAGGAGAAAAGGTACGTTGCATGATTTCTAGAATGATGCTTAAAAGGGCCAACCTTTTAATTCTGGATACTCCAACAAACCACCTTGATCTTGAATCGATACAGGCTTTTAACAACTCTCTCACCGGTTTTAAGGGAAATGTTCTTATGGCATCTCATGACCACGAGTTTATACAGACTGTAAGTAACCGCATAATTGAATTTACTCCGAAAGGAAATATTGATAAAAAAATGGAGTATGACGATTATCTGGAGTGGAGGGATAAATAACTCATTATCTGAGTAGTAATCATTTTATCGCAATTATTATTATCGAAAGAACTTAGTATTTTATGAAATTTATTAAATTATTTGGCAATATTCTTTTGAAATATGGCTTTTGAATTAAAATAAGACTACTTTTGAAAAAATAATTATCAATTAAATTAAACGCTTATTATGAACATTTTTGTTGGAAGTCTTCCTTTTAGTTTAAAGGAATCTGATTTAAAAGAGTATTTCGAAGAGTATGGTGAAGTTGCATCGGTAAAGATTATCAGTGATAAATTCTCCGGAAGAAGTAAAGGTTTTGGGTTTATAGAAATGCCCAATGATGACCAGGCTAAGAAAGCCATTGAAGAATTAAATGGTGCTGAAATCGAAGGCCGTGCTATTGTTGTTAACAAAGCTGAAGAAAGAAAAGAAGGCGAAAGAAGAGGTGGATTCAGTGGTGGCAACAGAGGCGGTGGCGGTGGTGGTTATAACAGAGGCGGCGGAAGCGGCGGCGGTTATAACAGAGGTGGTGGTAACGATCGTAGAAGCGGTGGCGGAAACGACGGTTACAGGTCCAACTACTAGTTCATCCTCCGGAAGGCTTTCCGTAAAGTAATTACCTTTCTGTTTTTTCTTTTTTTATTCTTTTATACGAGTTGAATAATTTCGATCAGATAAGAGGTAGTGAAGAATTGTATCAGATTGGATAATAAATTCTGAAAATATTTTCTTAAGGATATTAGAGGTCGTCATGCAGTGACGACCTCTTTTCATTCTGATATATTCGCTTCAAACCTTGAAGGGAAAATGAAAATTTATCGGTGGCAACCAAAAAAGTGAGGATATCATGAAACAGAGTATTCCTCTATATTAAAGTTCCTTCGTAAATATCCGGAACTTCTTGTAAACCCTGCCTCCCATTTTCTCCATCTCCGCCCTGACTTTAGTGTTGGTTTCAAGTTCGAGATGCGAATCAATGCACTTAAACCCTGCCTTTGAGGCTTCACGTAACATCAGAACTCCAAGAATGGAGTCTAAACCGCTGTTCCGGTATTTCTTACTGATCGCTCCCAATAACAGATTCAATTGCTTTGTCTTTTTCTGCGAGCGGAGTATGGAAATGAATCCAAACGGGAAAACAAATCCTTTGCTTTCTTTAATGCCTTCACTGATGTCAGGCATGGCAAGCACAAATGCAATCGGCTGATCATTTATATCTGAAATAATCTTAATAAACCGGGGATCAAGTACCATAATGTACCTGTCAGCAAACTCATCCATCTCTCTGACCGACATTTCCGAAAATCCGTAAATGTCCTTAAAAGTTTCATTTACAAGTTGGAAAACAGGTCTTACAAGACGCTTTAATTCCCTTTTGGTCTTTGGTTCAATTATTTTCAGATTTGGATTATTCCGGATCGCCCTCTCACTAATCTTAACATAAAAGTCGGGCAACTCCTCGGGAACTTTTAACTGGTATACTACAAGATCCGTTTTTTTTGTATATCCTAATTTTTCGATAAAATCAACCAGATATGGAAAATTACAGGCTGTGGCAATTACTACAGGCTCATCATACCCCTCAATTAGCAAGCCCTGGGGATCTTTATCTGAAAAGCCCAATGGACCAACCAGATTAGAATAACCTTTTGATCTGGCCCAGTTTTCAACCTTTTTTACAAGAGCCTCTGCTACCGGAAAGTCCTCGTAACACTCAAGAAAACAGAACCTTGCGTCATTTTCACCTGTTCTGTGGTTGTAATCGTGATTGATTATTCCCATTATCCGTCCGATTACCCTGTTTGCCTCCCAGGCAAGATATAAAACGGTATCTGAATGTGAAAAGGAATTATTGCTACTGGGATCAAAAAATACCCGGTCATCCATATAAACAGGAGGCACCCAATTCGTGTGGTTTTTATGTATTTCTGCCGGAAGGTGGATGAATGTATGAAGGTCTTTCCGACCCGAAACCTCCCGAATTTCAATGTTCATCAGCTATATCGTTATTTTTTAGTGTTCAGGCTTACTGGCAACCTCAAATATAATACTAAAACAAATTCATTTCCTAATAATTATTCATAACAAAAATGAAAAGCATTTGAATAGTTACCATAAATCAATTGGAAAAGATTATTTTTATGCCCGGAAAATACTGACGGTTTTGCTTTATATGCTAAGTTTTTCCTGATCCCTGAATCAACATATTAATTATAAAAGTAAATAACATGAAAAAAATTATTATCCTTCTCCTGATTTTATCTACCGGATTAACAGCCTCTGCGCAAAAAAACAAAAAGAAAAACGCCCCTCCACCTCATCCACCATTTTCCCTTCTTACAGCAGAGGACAGTCTTGCATATGCAATTGGGGTCCTGAATTTTCAATCCCTGAATGAGGAGCTTATAAAAAAATACGAGCTTGAAATAAAACTTGAAATCCTTACAAAAGGAATGAAAGACCTTAGCAATGACACTGCTCTTCTTGATCCTCAGCAGGCAAACGAATTCTTAGGTGCCTATATGATGGGTAAAGAAGCCCAACTTGCGGAAACACAGAAAGAAGCCGGTAATAAATTCCTCCAGGAAAATGTCGTTAAACCGGGAATCTTTAAAACAGCGAGTGGATTGCAGTACGAAATAACCGAGCTTGGAACCGGACCAAAACCGGTTGAAACCGACCGTGTAAAAGTTCATTATACCGGAACACTAATCGATGGTACAGTATTCGATTCATCAGTGGAAAGAGGTGAGCCGGTTGTTTTTACTCTGAATCAGGTTATTCCCGGCTGGACCGAAGGTCTTCAGCTTATGCCGGTTGGTTCGAAATTCAGATTTTTCATTCCATCTGAACTTGGCTATGGAGCACGCGCTGCCGGAGCACTCATAAAACCCAATTCTGTTCTTATTTTCGATGTTGAGCTTTTGGGCATCGAACCAGAATTACCCCTTTAAACAATATGGATCAATACCTGGGGGAAATAGCAGCACTATGTACTGCTATTTTCTGGACTATTACCGCACTTGCTTTTGAAAGCGCAAGTTTAAAAATAGGATCCTTATCATTGAATATAATCCGGCTGGGTATTGGTTTTATCTTCCTGAGTATTTTTAACCTCATTTACAGAGGGATACTATTTCCATTTGATGCTTCTGCAGAAAACTGGTTATGGTTGGCTTTATCGGGTCTTGTCGGATTTCTCTTCGGAGATCTCTTCCTTTTTAAATCGTATACCATAATCGGTTCGCGATATGCAATGCTGATTATGACGCTGGTACCTCCCATCACTGCACTCTCCGGCTGGCTTGTGCTGGGGGAGAAGCTCACTGCCATGAATTACCTTGGAATGTGTCTTACCATTCTGGGTATTTCATTGGCTATTTTTAACCGCACCAACGGTAAGGCCGGCTTTTCGCTGAAATTTTCTTACAAAGGTTTACTATTTGCTTTTTTTGGCGCAGTGGGACAAGCTCTCGGCTTGGTATTGAGCAAATTTGGCATGAAAGATTATGATCCTTTTGCAGCCACACAAATAAGAATTATTGCAGGTTTTTTCGGGTTTGCCCTTCTGATAACTGTCATACGCAGGTGGAGGGGTGTAATGGATGGTTTAAGCCACAAAAAGGGAATGATTAGTGCCGGAATAGGTTCATTTTTCGGACCTTTTCTTGGAGTTTCATTTTCACTGCTTGCAGTAAAATACACACAGACCGGTATTGCATCAACCATCATGTCTATTGTCCCAATCTTAATAATACCTCCTGCAATTTTCCTTTTTAAACAAAAAGTTACAACCCTGGAAATAATCGGTGCCCTGATTTCGGTCACTGGGGTCACATTGTTCTTTATATCATAATGAAAACCTCTTAGAAAAAACTTTGATCCCATGAAACAAATAAATATCATCTTACTCGTAATATTTTTTGTGACTTCTTGCTCCTCCCCCGAAAATAAAATGACTCGTGAAGAAATTCTTATTCAGAAAATTGATTCCCTCAATAAAGCCGGATTCGAAATCACCGATTATCATTCCCACTTAAAAGGAGGCTTGACCATGGAGCAACTTCTCGAACACTCTGCAAAAACAGGTATTTCATATGGAGTAGCTGTTAACGGGGGGATTGGTTTTCCGGTTCAGAACGACACTACCCTTAGTGCATACTACCGGAGTGTGAATCACTATCCCGTTTTTCATGGTCTTCAGGGAGAAGGAAGAGAATGGGTAAGTCTGTTTTCTGTCGATTCAGTTGCACTCTTTGATTATTCCTTTACCGATGCAATGACATTCACAGATGCAGATGGGAACCGCAACAGACTTTGGATTAAAGAAGAAACACATGTTAAAGATCCTCAGGTATTTATGGAGTATCTTGTTGCCCAGATAGAAACAATTATTGCAAATGAAAAAGTTAGTATTTATGTAAACCCGACTTTTTTGCCCGATACGCTGAAATCACAGTATGATGCCCTTTGGACTCCTGAAAGGATGAACAGGGTTATTGCCGTATTAAAAAACAATTCAGTTGCTTTGGAAATTAACTCCAGACTTCGGATTCCTTCGCCGGCGTTCATTAAACTTGCCAAAGAAGCCGGAATAAAATTCACCATGGGCACCAATAATACCGACGCTAATTTAGGCTACCTGGAGTATGGACTGGATATGATTACCGAATGCAATCTCACTCCTGAAGATTTCTGGAAATGCAGAAAATAACTATTCATTTGGTGAACCAATTTCTCAGAAAATCTTTTTTATATATATTCTGTGCAGGAATACTGCTGACTTCTGTTACTGAAAATCTCTCAGCTCAGCAGAATCGCTCGACCGGAATTGAATGGTTTTCTATTGAGGACGCTGTAAATAAAGGCTTATCGGAACCCCGAAAGCTATTCATTTATGTATATTCCGATAACTGCGGGTGGTGCAAGCGCATGAATGATGTTAGCTTTTCTGACACTGTAATAATTTCATACATCAATGCGAATTATTACCCGGTTAAGCTCAATTCATCTCTTTCTCAGGACGTTATTTTAGGCTCAAGAACTTATAAGTTCATTCCTGCTGATCCCTCTAAAAATTCACCATCCTATCATGAGCTGGTTGTTACCCTGCTTAATGGCCGAATGGCTTTCCCTGCAATTTCATTTATAAACGAAAAGATGGAGTACATGGGCGTTGAATTCGGATTTAAGAATCCACCTTTACTGGAAGCCTGGCTTCACTTTATTGGAGAAAATGAATATCTGAAAACACCAGATTTTACTGAATTTCAAAAAAACTTTAAGGGAAGGTTATAGCCGGCTCTTTTTTGCGGGGAGAGGCACCACACTTCCTGCCTGAAATAACGAAATCCGCCCTTCATATACCAAATCGTTTCCTTCTGATACCGTTACACTCACAATAGAAGGTATCCGGTAAAACAGAGTATTTTTTTCATTTCCTTCCTGTCTGACATCTCCGACGAAAAATTTTGCTTCAGGACTACACTCTATAGTCACCGGCTGACCTTCAACTGCATCCTTTGAAAGTACCCCAGCTGTTTCAGAAAATTTAAATATTTCAGTTTTTTCGGAAATTCCATCCGGAATAACAATATAACTCCGGCTATAATTTTCGGTATGTACCTTCCCAATAAACAATGCCAGATACTCATTTTCAATTTTATTTAATTCGGCGAGTGAAATCTTCAGCGCCTTGCCTTCCGGAAAAACATTATACTCACCTGTCATCAGCTTAAGTCTTCTTTTCCTGATTTTAATTATAAGATTTGCCGCTTCTTCGGCTTTCTGCTCAAGGGTTTTAGCCTCCTTTTGCTTTCTCAGGATAGGTATCTTCACAAAACTGCTGTCCTTTATAACCGTTTTAAAAAGAGTATCGCTTATTTCCCTGTGATTTTTCTTCAGATTTAAATCAATTATGGAAGGTACCCGGGTTTGAGTTTTTTCGGGGATCTGTGAATTATAGGAGATTGAACCCATTGGATTAATAACCATTCCCTCTGAAGACATAGAAAAATAATCTTCCTTCTGAAATGATCCCTTCATAATATTAACACTGTAATAATGCAGGGGATCGGGTTCGCTGAATTCAGAAACCTTAACACCGGTAATATGCCATTCGGTTCTGCTCTCATCAATAAATTCGGACATTCCAAGATACCTTTCCGCAAAGTTCCGGTAGGGTCCGGGCAGATATATATTCTTTTCAAATTCAACCTTTACCTCAAGCACAGTCCTTGGCAAACTGTATACAAACCTTTCTTTATAATCAATTGGCTCTTCACCTATCGGTGTAACAAGAAACTGATTAAAGCTTGCACAGGAACTTATCATAAAAATTATTATCCCCGAATAAAATATTTTTCTCATCTTCTCTTTTTTTGATACGAATTAACTTCCTTTTCGCAATCCATATATATCCACGTAATTTTTCTAACTAAAAAAGATAAAACCAATCCCGCCAGATAATTATGAAAGCAGTTAACTGATTTTAAAGAACTTTCATATGATTTGTGTTTAATCTGCGATAAAGCTTTTCAAAACCCAAAACTAAATAATACTTTATCAATACCAATATTTACATTCGTTTAATCTAATTACGGAAATAATACACAATTAGTATCCGGCTTCCCTGATCACTTGAAAAGCCTGACCGATATTATCTATTAAATCGCTTGCAATCAGCGCTTCCATGCCGGATGTTTTTATAAAAATATCACCTGCAAGACCATGAAGATAAACTGCAATCAACGAAGCATCAAGTGCAGTATAGCCCTGTGATATCAATGAAACAATAAGGCCGGTTAAAACATCGCCTGTTCCGCCTGTTGCCATACCCGGATTTCCGGTGGTATTAATAAAAGAATTCCCATCCGGAGTGGCAATAATTGTATTTGCACCCTTCAGCACTACAATCAGCTTGTATTGACTGGCAAATTCCAGCTGTTTTATGTGACGGCTGTACATATCTTCTGAAATACCCGCCAGCCGGTCGAATTCCTTTGGATGAGGCGTAATAACCGATCCTAACGGTAACCGGTTCAGCCATTCTTTATGTTCAGATAATATGGTAAGCGCATCCGCATCCAGAACCAATGGAACTGAAGATTTCCGGATTAATTCAAACAGCGTTTTTTCTGTTTCCGCTGATGTTCCCACAGCTGGTCCGCAGGCAATTGCCTGGTAAGGAGTAATATCAGGAAGTTCACTGATAACATTGCCATTCCCTCCTGATTTTGTAAGTGCTTCCGGAACGCTTCCCTGAATAATATCACATCCTGAATCAGGAATGCATACTGTTGTAAGTCCTGAACCACCTCTTAAACATGCTCTTGCACAAAGTACAGCCGCGCCCATCATACCCTGTCGCCCTGCAATTATAAGTGCGTGACCATAGGTACCCTTGTGGCTGTATTTTTTTCGGGGGATCAATAAGCCTCTGATTCTAAGAGCATCGATTGTTGAATACTGTGATTCGAGATTCTCAATACTTTCCTTATGCAATCCAATCGGTATTACCTCCCATATTCCTGTATAAACCTCATTTTCACTCATAAAAAAAGAGAGAAAAGGGAACTCAAAAGTTACTGTATAGTTAGCCCTGATTATGTTCAGGGGATTATTGCTACGGTTATCTTCGCCAAAAAGTCCCGAGGGAATATCTATTGAGACAATTTTTCCAGGGCTTTTGTTGATATACCTGATGAGCTCAGCTATCCCTCCTTCAACAGGCCGGTTAAGACCAGATCCAAATATGCCGTCAATTATAATATCACCCGGATTTATTATGGGTAGAATCTGAATATCTGAAGGGTTTATTATTTCAGGTAAAATGCAGTTTCGAAGCCTGTTCAGGTTAATTGCACAGTCATCGGATAAGCTTTCAGCCGGTTGAATAAGATAAACTCTAACCGTGTAATGGCGCTCAATGAGCAAACGGGCTATAGCCAGAGCGTCTCCCCCGTTATTGCCGCATCCTGCAAAAACCACAACAGGATTTGATGTGTGAAATTTTTTTGAAAACCATCCAGTGAAACTGAGTGATGCCCTTTCCATCAGGCGAATTGAAGAAACCGGCTCATTTGCAATTGTGAGCTTGTCTGCTTCTTTTACCTGAGAAGTTAAAAGTATTTTCATCCTGCTGCGGTTTCGTTTCAAAGTTAAGGGAAAATACCAATTAAAAAAAAGCTAGAATATCTTCCTCTCAGTTACTACCTTGAGGGTTCTTTACGAATAAAATTATGTTTTTTGGGGGTGGAACCTGA
This sequence comes from uncultured Chitinophaga sp., assembly GCA_964404825.1. Lineage (GTDB taxonomy): Bacteria > Bacteroidota > Bacteroidia > Bacteroidales > JACJXF01. The sequence goes on along the minus strand of CAYOLQ010000014.1, from coordinate 31,460 downwards.
CAGGTCTTAAGACCTGTCAGGTTCCACTTTAAAAAATCCTTTTAAACATGTAACAATTAAGCCATCCAATTGAAAAAGATTTTTATATTTGGAACCTTAAAATAATCCATAACTAAAAAATTCAAAAATGTTTAAAGGACATCCAAAGGGTTTGTATGTAGCTTTCTTTTCTAACATGGGAGAACGCTTCGGTTTTTATACCATGATGGCCATCCTGGTTTTATTTCTGCAGGCAAAATTTGGTTTGTCTGTACAACAAGCCGGAAGCTATTACAGTTCGTTCTATTTCGGAATATATGCCTTAGCCCTTCTTGGAGGTATCCTGGCTGATGCAACAAACAAATATAAACTGGTAATTCTCGCCGGGATTGTCATTATGTTTTCGGGTTATGCAATTATTGCCATACCGGGTATGACACTTAGCCTGACTCTCATTGGTCTTTTCGTTATTGCTTTTGGTAACGGATTATTTAAAGGAAATCTTCAGGCAGTTGTTGGACAGATGTATGATAACGAGAAGTACTCGAAAGTTCGTGATTCTGCATACATGATTTTTTATATGGGTATCAATGTTGGTGCCTTTTTTGCCCCATTTGTTGCAACAAGCGTAAGGAACTGGTTCCTTAAAACACAGGGATTCCTGCACGATGGAAGTCTTCCCGAAATGTGTCATGCACTTATGCGTGGAGAAATATCCGATCTTACCGAATTTCAAACTGTTGCTGACAGGGTTAGTGGACAACATGTTGCTGATTTAGCTTTATTTGCCCAGAATTATATTGATGCTTTTTCCAAGGGTTATAATTATGCCTTTGGTGTGGCTGCAGGAGCAATGGTAATATCGCTCTTAGTTTATATCATTTTTAATAAGCATCTCCCCTCAAAGGAAAGATCCCTCAGGCCTGCATCAAAAGATGCTGATGGTACAGATTCGAAAACAATAAAAAAACCGGTAGCAATAATTTCTGCGCTGGGACTTGGTGCTTTGGTTACAGCGGCTTTCTATTTTCTGACCAATAACATTGACTTATCCTTCCCGTTTGGACTCTTTGTAGCATTTGCTGTATACATTTCAAGTATTTCAACCAAAGAAGAACGCCCGAGAATTATGTCCCTTTTATTGGTTTTTCTTGTTGTAATCTTTTTCTGGATGTCATTTCACCAAAACGGGCTCACCTTAACATTGTTTGCAAGAGACTATACGGTTAAGGAGGTTGGACCGTTTACGAATATTTTCTTTAATCTCGATGCTATTCTGGCTTTTATTGGCACACTGGCAGGCTTATTTTTATTCTTCAGCCGTAAAATACTAAAGGAAAGACTAATCAGCCTTGCAATGTTTATAGGATTGGGTTATCTGACATACTTTCTGTATTCCGGTTATTCAGTTACAAATCTTATCGCACCTGAAGTATTCCAATCCTTCAATCCCTTGTTTATCGTTGCGCTCACCTTCCCTGTAATGGCAGTTTTTGAATACCTCAGAAACCGGAACAAAGAACCTTCAACACCCAAAAAGATAGGCATTGGGATGATAATTGCTTCAGTAGGTTTTGTGGTTATTCTTATCGCTTCTGTTAACCTGATATCACCAAAAGACCTGCAGTTTGTTGATGAGATGGGCAAAGTGAACTACAATTCAGTTCCTGATTCATCAAGAGTTGTCCCATACTGGCTCATCAGCAGCTACCTGATACTAACGGTTGCTGAATTATTTTTAAGTCCAATGGGCCTGTCGTTTGTTTCTAAAGTTGCACCACCCCGGTTCCAGGGTCTTATGCAGGGTGGATGGCTTCTGGCAACTGCAGTAGGGAATAAACTTCTGGTTGTTGGAAGTATTGGCTGGTCAAGACTCGATTTGTGGCAGCTTTGGGCAATTTTCATTGTCTGCTGTCTTATTTCAGCAACATTCATTTTCAGTATTCTCAAAAGACTCGAAAAAGCATCTGTAAGTTAAAGTTTCAGATGTGTGATTTCCGAATGCGAGATTTCTTTGTAAGAAATCTCGCATTCGTATTTTGGTCCATACTGATTACTTTACAGACCAGATTTCTGCTCAGGTAGTAATAAAAAATGAAGTCTAAAATTAATTTTAGTTATTAAGATAAGTACCTCATTGATAATTATTATATTCCATACCTGAAACATAATCCCGTCACAAGCGTTAAAGATTTCAAAACTCAAATCTTTTTCTTGCGGTTTTAAAAGGAATCCATTACATTTAAATGATTAATTCCAGCTACATAGTAATGTTATTTCGAAGACAAATTTTCATTTTCCTTTTCCTGCTATTAGCGGAACTTAACTTATATGCTCAAAACCGCGAAGCCGATAGCATCAGAAAATACAGGGGTATTGACAGTCTCAAAACAATCATTTCGAAAAGTTCGGAACAAAAGCAATCATCACTATACCTCGACCTGGTTTGGCAATATGTAGTATTGAAAGATCTGAATAATTCAATCCTGAATGCAGAAAAAGCGCTTGAACTCTCTTTGAGGTTTGGACAGAAAGAAGAACAGGCCAAAGCATACTCCTATCTTGGGAAACTTTATAACAGCAAGGACAGGGAAAAAGCATTACAGTATTTTACCAAAACAGTTGATGTTTATCGCGAATTAAAGGATACAGCAAATATTATTTCATCATCACTGGCACTTATTCCGTTTCTGTCATCCGTAAACCCTCCCAGTGCCATAAAATACGGTGAAGAAGCTCTTGATCTGGCAATAATTATTAACGACAAGAACTCTGTTGGCAAAGCAAATATGGCTATCGGTGCAGCATACTATTCACAGAGTAATTATGTTAATGCGATGCGGGCATGTGAAAAAGCTGCAGAGGTTTTTCGTGAAACAGGCAACAAAGCAGATTTGGGAAATGTACTTAACACAATTGGTGTTATATATAAAAACTGGGGCGATTACCAGAAAGCAATTGATTATTATCAGCAAAATCTGAATCTTCAGGAAAGCATAGGAGATACTATTCAAATGGGTATAGCATATGCCAATATTGGAAATATATATTTCTATGTGGGGATCGACCTGGATAAAGCCCTGTTTAATTACGATAAAAGTCTGAAATTTTTTGAGAGTAAAAAACAATATTTCCGTGCAGCCCAGCAAAGGAATAGTATGGGGCTTGTCTACAAAGAGAAAAAGGATTTCAGCGAGGCCTTGATTCAGTTTAAAAGAGCTCTCAAAGAGTTTAAGGAACTTAATGATAAATCAGGAATTGCCAATGCCCAGAACAACATAGGTAATGTTTACCTTGAAGAAGGTAACTATACAGAGGCACTGCAATATTGTAACGAAGCTCTAAAAATCAATAAGGAAACAGGAAACAAGAAAGAAGTTGCATCAAACAACAGGGATCTGGGAAGGATTTACTTCAAATGGGGTAAATACTCCGAAGCATTGAATTTGTTTAATCTCTCCCTGAGACTGAACAAGGAGTTGGGTCATAAAAAAGAAGTTTACGAGTTGTATAAAAATATTGCTGAAGTATACGAAAAACAGGGCCTTTATAAAACAGCACTTGATAATTTTAAAAATTATAATGCATTAAAAGATAGCACAATATCTGAAGGTTACCTTAACCAGATTTCTGAACTTGAAGCAAAATATGACACTGACAGGAAAGAAAGAGAATTGATCCTTCAGAAGTCGGAGCTCGATAAGAAAAAAGCAGAAGCAGCCCAAAATATGGCAGAACTGGAGAAGAAAGATATTGAGAATAAAAGGCAACGATTGCTAATTTATAGTTTCATTCTCGGACTTGTAATAGTATTCGTTTTTTCAATAATCCTTTACCGGCAGTTCAGGGAGAAAAAAAGAGCAAATATCCTGCTGGAGGAACAAAATATTGAAATTAAACATCAGAGAGATATGATTTACCTGCAGAAACAGGAAATCACCGACAGTATCCATTATGCAAAACGAATACAAACCGCTATTCTGCCGCCTGACAGAATTCTCGAAAAAAATCTTTCCGACCATTTCATATTATATAAGCCAAGGGATATCGTCAGCGGGGATTATTACTGGATGACTGAAACAGGAAATAAAACCATTGTATTGGCTGCAGACTGCACAGGACATGGAGTACCAGGTGCATTCATGAGTATGCTCGGAGTATCTTTCCTGAATGAAATCGTTAATAAACAAGGAGTTACTAAACCCAGTATGATACTTAACGAACTGCGTAGGAATATCGTTGATGCCCTTCATCAAACCGGAAAAGAAGGTGAAGCACAAGATGGTATGGATATCGCAGTTGTTACTATCGACCATGAAAATATGAAAGCCGAATATGCTGGCGCATATAATCCGATGTACCTGATTAGAAATAGCGAACTTACGGAATACAGCGCTGACAGAATGCCTATAGGAATTCATCTGAAAGGGGCAACCGAATTCACAAATAATGAATTGGATGTGCAGAAAGGAGATGCCATTTACATTTTCTCTGACGGCTTTGTAGATCAGTTTGGCGGGGATAAAAGTAAAAAGTTCATGGCCAAAAGATTAAAAGAACTTCTCATTCAGATTTATAATGAATCGCTTCCCAAACAAGCAAAAATTCTCAATACCACACTTGAGAAATGGATGGGAAATATTGAACAAATCGATGACATTCTGGTAATCGGACTTAAAATTTAGTCATCCGTCAAATAATTATAAATAGTTTTTAATATTTCTTGCGATGATTGTACCTTTCAGACCAAATCTGATTTGAAAATGTAACTTCTTTTTTTGGCATGCGTAGAATCATTCCAAATAACAAAACTAAAATCCCTTATATGAAAAAAACATTTACCCGGATTGCTTTTTTTCTCGCAGTCTTCTTCAGCAGCTCTTCGGCGTTTGGGCAATATGTCGACTTCGGCTATTATGTAACCTCTAACTGTGAACCTTCCGAGTTATCCTTATATGATTACAGCTACCAGCCTGCTGTTTCGGTTTTCGATTACGAATGGTATATGGATGGCGTTTTGATCTCCACAAGTCAGTACCCTAGTAATATTCCGATTCAAAAAGGGGACCATTTATTACGTTTGGATTTATTTAATAATGCAGGACATGTTTATCTGGGGAGCAGTTCGTACACAATTTATATTTATGGAAAAGTTACAGATTTTAATGTCTCAACAGGAACTCAGGTTTGTCCGGGTCAGCTGATTAATTTCTCGGTTGACAATGTTTCCTATGCAAACTGGAATTTTGGGTATAACGATTATTTTACCCCATCTACATCAACTGATTATTATCCCAGCTATACTTATAAAAATCCGGGCGTTTACACTGTTACACTGATTACCGATAATAATTGCGGTGTTGATACAATAACCAAAACCATTACCGTGGCATCAAATGCTCTTCCCAGCCTTAAAGCAACTGATATTATGGTGCAGACGGGTTGCGTTAACGACCCGGTGAAATTTAATGTAAACGGCGAATTTAAAACCTATTTCTGGGAATTCGGAGACGGATCGACATCGAACCTGCAAAATCCAGTTTATACCTATAAGACGGCTGTTGCAGATGACTTTCTGGCAAAACTAACCGTAACAAATAATTGTAATGGTACCGGTTCAGTTAACTTCCCGGTTTCAATTCAGGAAGGAATACAGCCTGACGCCAACTTTACCTATACAAGTGTATTAGGTCAGAATAACGAATGTTTAGGAGCACCCATTCAGTTTACACCTTCAGGTTCAGGTTCATATCTCTGGGATTTCGGAGACGGTACCACTTCAAATGAAAGAAGTCCTGTTCATCAGTTCTCCCAATATAACGAATTTGAAGTAACATTAACTGTAACAAACGGTTGCATGAATACTGCAACTGCCTCAAATTGGATATATCTCTACGGCGGAGGCGGGTATCCTCCCTACCCTTATTTCTCATTTGATATGCCATCAAATGGTGAGATGAACTATTCTGACACGCTATTTTTATGTCCGGGTCAAACTGCTAAATTTAAAAATCAAACATTCGGAGATCCAAACATTAGTTATTCATGGGAATTTGGTGACGGAAGTACCTTCTATGGTTACAATGCAATACATACCTATCAGAATCCTGGGATTTATTACGTCTATCTGACTGCTACATCTGTTTGTGGTTCATCCAACTCTTCCATGAAATATGTATTAGTTGATGCAGGAAATGCTCCAAAACCGGAATTAATGACTGTACCAAATGTTGTTTGTCCGGGCGATAAAGTATACTTCTTTGATAATTACTTCGATCCCGCTTACAATTACACCTATTCAATATTGTTTGGCGATGGGAATTCCCTGAACAACATTACAACCCTCGCAGACGCAAGTATTCAGACGCTTGCTTCCCATGCCTATGGGAGTGGCGGACCTTATACCTACACATTTTCTGTTACAAATTCCTGCGGAAATACTGCAAGTTCAAGCGGTTTGATTACTGTTGACAACAGCGCGACAAGAAAACCTTTCTATTTTATTGATAACACAACTGAAGATTCGGAAACACGGGATCCTGCTAATTGGTCAGTCCGTAGAGATATAACGGATTATGAGGTTAGTGTTCCTGTAAGCTGGCCAAACTGGAATGCCAGCTATGGTAATAACTTTTTTCTGTATTTCTGGTATGGAGGTTTCAACCAATATTATGAAGGATACACTCGTAAACCTGATGGATTTGTTGTATTTACAGCTGCCGATCTTGCAGGAGGAGTAAACGTAAAAGCATTTATTCCGGTAGATCCTCTCGAACCCCTTACCATAGGAATTGCCGGAGGATATTATTGTGGTGGTATACCTGTTTTTGCTGAGAAGCCTGATGTGTACGGCACCCTGCTTCAGAATTCCTATATGGAAATACCAAGTATTCCCATTATTCCGGCAGGAAATACTGATCTCGCTTCACAGAGTATCAGTATCATTATCGACCCATACATGAATTGGGATGGCCTTTGCAATGCAGCCAGAATTGAAAAGCAATGGTTACGAGAAGTAGAACCCGGCGTTTTTGCCATGCTCAGAATGTTTGATGGTGATGGGCTGAACTTTGAATGTACATATACTAATGCACCCGTTTTCTATACCAAGTCTAATTATATTACCGGTGGTAATTATTATAAAAATATTACCAGTGACACTATTCAGTTGTCATCCTACTTCGGTTGTACTGAATACGGAGATTATCGGATTGTCAGACCTGACAATAATACCATTCAGTTTATTCCGATAAATGATCCTTGCAGCGAACGACTTGCATTTATGACCGGCACTTTCCAGAAATTTGTTGAAAATCCTAACGAATCATTAGCTGCGTGTCCCGGTGATAAAGTGGAGTTCAGAATAGTAGGCGGGGCATCATATCAGTGGAATTTTGGCGATGGAAACACCAGTACCCAGCAATATCCTGTGCACAGTTATGCAACCAAAGGAATCTATAATGCCAGAGTGATTGCAACAAACAGCTGTGGAAGAAAAGATACATTGTATACCAAGGTCACAATCGTTGATAAAACAAACAAACCTGTGTACTTCTTTACTCCTGAGAATGAAAAAATAGCTGGTGATTCAACCCATTTCATCATTGATTATTGGGGCGGATTCGGGATCGATAATTATACGTATCTGTGGGATTTTGGCGATGGCTCAACCTCAACACAAAAAAATGCTGCCCATATTTACAATAAAGCCGGCGAGTATAAAGTAACTCTTACAGCAACAAATGGTTGCGGACCAGTAGTTAAAACCCAGTTAATAACGATTTATGAGAAACTACGACTTTGTGCAGCTAATTTTGATTATTCAGAAGACGGTTCGGTCTGGTTTATGGACAGATCAGCCGGAAACCCAACTTCCTGGTTTTGGGAATTCGGAGATGGAAGCAATTCAACTGAGCAAAACCCCATTCATGATTATTCAAGAACAGGCTCATACATGCTGACACTTACTGTTTTTAATCAAAACACAAATTGTTATGCATCCGTTACCAGAAAAGTAAATGTTGGATATTCGCCCTGCAATGCTGATTTCGATTTTGTTATTAACGCCAATAGCGGTTTAACAAGGTTTATTTCCAAGTCAGAGTATGCTTCCTTGTATTATTGGGACTTTGGAGATGGAGAATATAGTACTGAGGAAAATCCTGTTCATACTTATAATAAAACAGGAATTTACAGGGTAAATCTAACCATAAGGGATAATCAAACCGGATGTAAATCAAATATTATAAAGGATTTGTTTTTCATTCCTGCAGGTGAAAATTATATCCAATCTGATTTCTCATATTTTACTGAAGCTGATGGACTGACTGTAAATTTCATTGATCTATCCTCTTCTCTTGCCGGAAACTGGTATTGGACCTTGGGCGACGGTAAAATAGTAAAAACCCGGAATCCGGTGCATACCTATTCTAAACCCGGATTATACAAAGTTTGCCTTACCGTTTATGACAAAACAACCAATGTGTCAAACTCTGTTTGCAAAGAGGTTGCAGTTGGTGATATTCCATGCAAAATCGGATCCTTATTCTCATATTTTATTACTCCGGGGGATCTGAAGGCAGAATTCTTTAATGAATCCAAAGGAAACCCCGATAACTATTTCTGGACCTTTGGTGATGGAACATCTTCCACACTTGAAAACCCGGTAAAAATGTATACTAAATCCGGTTATTATAAGGTTTCTCTTTCCGTAAGAAACAGTTCTGATGAATGTATGGACCAATATACAAGTTTTATACTTGTTGGAGGTGCAGATTGCAGAGCTGGATTCGTATACAGAGTAGAGCCTGATATTACAACAGCTCATTTTAAGGACGATTCAAAAGGAAGTGTTGATGCATACTACTGGGATTTTGGGGATGGTACGTTCAGCATTCTGCCTAATCCCGATCATTTATATAAGTCTGCAGGAATTTATAAAGTCAGTCAGACGGTTTATAATGCAACATCAGGATGCATGGACATATTTGTTCAGGCAATTCAGGTTGGAGAAACGAACTGCACTGCTGATTTTGATACTTACATTGACTCGCTTTCCTACACAGGATATTTCACTACACGGATCATGGGCGAATCTACTGCATTATTCTGGTCATTTGGGGATGGAAAATTCTCTACAGACGAAAACCCTGTTCATATTTTCCCCGGTCCGGGAGTTTATTCAACGGGATTGAACACCTATGACGTTAACAGTGGTTGTATGGATTACTATCAGGAAATGATTCTTATCGGCGACCTTGGAGTGGATTGTAGCGCTGATTTCATCTATCGTGTTAATCCAGTTACATCTGAAGTGGTATTCAACAATACATCAACAGGTGAAATTGGAGAATTTCTCTGGAATTTTGGTGATGATACTGAAAACTCAGACCTGGAAAATCCAGTCCATACTTACGCTGCCCCGGGTTATTATTATGTTTGTCTTAACATTAAAAATGCAGACGGTACCAAAAATATGGGCTGTAAATGGGTGCTTGTAAAAGCTAACTCAACAAATGAATGTAAAGCTAACTTCATATTTAATTTAGATGCAGAGACCCGCACAGTTAAGTTTGCTGATAAATCATTTGGAAATATTAGTAACTATACCTGGGATTTTGGTGATGCCATGGTTGAATCCGTTTCGCACCTTAAAAATCCGGAACACACATACGATCAGATTGGTTATTATGTTGTTAAGCTGAAAGTTGAAAACACAGTAACCGGCTGTATAAGTTATGATTACAAGCTTGTGAACGTAGGTGAAGAACAGGTTCTTAAAGCAGCCTTCGGTTATGAGGCATTCGAACCTGATAAAAAACGTGCAGGTTACCCGGTTGACCTTGTAAGTGCAAGTTCTGGGGATGGTTCAACAGTTGAGTGGGACTTTGGTGATAAGCAGATAAAGAAAGAATCATTTACTGTAATGGAATCAACTACCGGTATCGTTACTCATTATTACCAGAATCCGAATAAGTATCTGGTTTGCCTCAGAGTTTCCGATCCAGCCAGCGGACAGTCAAGTGAGTACTGTAGTTTTGTATGGACCAAATACGGAGTCAATGTGGATGAAGGAACCGAAACGGGGTTAAACCTTTCGGTATATCCAAATCCATTTATCGATTACACTTACATACATTATTCTCTTCCGAAATCACAATTTGTCGAAATCGGATTGTACGACCAGTTGGGAAGGAGAATTGAAACTCTGGTAAAAGCCAGAAATGAAGCCGGTAATCATGAGATTATATGGGAAACTAAATCCCGCGCAACTGGTATTTATCATTTACAGTTTATCACAGAGGATGAAATTATTACCAGGCAACTGATAATAACCAAGTAGCCTGATTAAATTTTCTATTCAAAAGAGGCGCTATTCATGCGCCTCTTTTTTTTTCATTTGTGTAGACGATAAATTCATCCGGCTTTAAACCAATTCTTTCCCAAATTGTTATCTTTACCAATCAATAATTGAAAATTAGTTATCATGAAAATAAGTGAAAACACAGCAATACTCCGGCGCTTAATTGAAAAAGCTATCGATGATCATAAGTTAACCCGGCATGAATATGATACCATTATTAATCATGCAACGAAGGATTCTCATATTGACTCTCATGAAAAAGCTCTCCTGAATCAACTTCAGGAAATGATTGAGGATAAATCAATAAAGTTGGTTCCCTGAACCTATCCGTTTTCGATAATTCCTGGATATTACAAATCTTTAATGGTCTATATGCCCTATGGAGCATAAATCTATTTTGCATTATCTCTGACATTGTTATCTGTCCAAATAAAAAAGCCCGTTCGGATATATTTCCGCTCTGGCTTTTTTAATTCTAAAATCATCCTTGAAAACTATTATACCATCAGGGCAAATGATCAATAATTAACTATTAGTTTACGGGTCAGGAATAAGGCTTCATCTTCAATTCTGATCAGATAAACGCCTGGTCCGATTCCATATTCCTTAAGACTTATTATACCGTCAGAATAGTATTTAGCATTATACATCAAAATACCTCCAATGCTGTAAATCTTAATTCTGACATTCTCGTTATTTCTGCCTGTGTCGAGAGATATTGTAAGCAAATCACTGGCAGGATTCGGGTAAATGTTTACATAAATATCTCTTGCCCCGGGATCATTTGAAACTGAGCCGTCGTCGGCAAAAGGAGTACCGTTTTGCTTGCTTGAGGAGCCCCAGTAAGTATATAATCCGGGGTCGCCGGTTGGATTAACAACAACAGAGGTAAGCGAATATCCTCCGCCATCGGCTTCTAATGGCCAGGGAACTTTGTCGTTATACGTGAAAGATAAAACCTGATTTCCCTGAGGATCTGTCAGTAAAACATACTCTCCTCCATTGGAAAAATTCCCGGAGAAATTCCCGGAGGGAGCAAATCCATAGTAACCTGTAAACGTAGCTGGCTTAGAGGCTGCCACAAAAAATTGCTTTGGCGCTAAAATTGTGTTGACCGGAAAAACGCAACGAACTGCGGAATCAAGTTTCATTCCGGAAATATTAATCGGGGTTGTTCCCGTATTTTTGAATTCGATGAATTCCAGCGAAGTCCCAAATGTCGTATCAACTCCGATAATGAGATCCTTAGGATGATACATAAGCTCTGTAACTTTCAGATTAGTAAAATCTTCGTTGGTCTTAAGAAGATTGCTGTATTTTAAAGCACTCCAGATTCCGGCATTGTAAACACGGGTTTTAATTACTGCAGAATTACTCAGGTTAAAATCATTTCCGGTGAGCCATTGAACTGCTGCAGGGTTTATTCCTCCTCCCGGTAATCTGGGATCTGAATTATCAATTGTATAGTATATCTTTCCAATTGTTCCCGGATTCTCAAATCCGATTGTGACCGAATTCAGGAAGGAATAGTTTTCTACCTCAGTAACTTCGCCGTTTACCTTAATGCGGGCTGATTCTAATGAGGGCATAAGTCCAGCTGTTTTCAACTGATCAATAAGTATCGCAGAACGGGCAGGAATGAACAATGTTCGGATTTTATTTATTTCAGGGAGCCATGTATCGTCTTTAGTACGAATTGGTGGCCAGTATTTTGAATCGCCCCATCTTGCAGATTCGGCTATTATTGCATATTCAATTTCAGCAGCTCTGGAATCAAACCTTGACAGACATGCTTCCGGTGATAAAACATTTCCGGGGCGGAGATAATTATTTGCACGATCTGCAAATCTCAATCTGTATTCCGCATTAGCTGTAAGCTTTTCATGAAGCCACTGGGGATGAAACTTAGAAAAACTGCTGACATTCATTCCTCCTACTGCTACAAGATTCACCCTGTCTTCGTATAATCCGGTTCCCGGACTAACAGGTTCATACATCATAGTATGTTCAGCATCATGGGCAAAGAATTTAAAACCTTCATTCTTCAATTTACGGTTATAAATAGCATAGAAATTATTCGGACCCTGATTGCCTCCAAATGAAGATGTTGGCGAATCAAAGTTTCCACTATAAAATATGATTAGCATGTAATCAATAAGATTATCAATATCCACAAGTACAGGTGAACCGGGAATCCTCTTACCATTGCCGTCTTTTCCTTCCAGTTTGTAATAATTCGTGTTTGTGGTAAATCCAAGATTGCTCAGATTATAGATGTTTTGCCACTCATTCAAATTCCCATCAGTTGCTTCCAAAACATAACCATCAGTGGTTATTTTAACAACATCATAGTCATCAGATGAACCTCCGAAATAGGTAGCAGCATAATTTGCTTCCGATCGTTCCTGGGTTTGAAATAGTCCCCAGTACATTCCATTTAAATAAAGATGATAACTTCTGGTACGGGTATATGGCTGACCCATATCGCGTTGTGTATCTCTGGAAAAAACTTCCCTTACACCAGTATTATAACTTGGAGATCCACCTGAACCACCATTAGCCCAGGAATAATTTTGTTCACACCGTAAATCAATTTTATCGAATTTGGAAGCCCCTTCATCACCAAATAATGGATAATTAAGTTTTGCATCTCCATATACCGAATTGAAAAATAGCCGGAAGGCATGTTTTGGGTAATCATCATGTCTGCTCCAGCCTCCCCGTATCCGCAAGCCTGCATTTACCTGAAAACCATCACTCCCATCAGCATTAATCAGCTCAAATGAACAGTCCCTCTCCCACTCTTCTCCATCCTGCATGGCATTTACATACATTCCGGTAACAGGATCAAAGAGGCCCTTTATGTCAGTAATAACAGAGAGTGATGGAATATCTTTAAGACTGAAATCTATAAGGCTTGCATATCGGGGATCGTTCACAACTTTTCCATCCATCGGAAGATCAATGATCTGACCGTTAATATTGGTTGATGGCCATATACCTCCCGGACTTGTTTGAGTGGGAATTTCCGACTCAAATAGATAGGTTCTGCCTTCGGGAAAAGAGGGATCCAGAGTAGCACCCACCAAACTTGATCTTACAATAACTCCCGGAGTAAGAGGCCTGCCAACATTTGAGAGTGGATCTATTAAAATATTTACTGAGGTTCCTGCAACAAATCTGGTCGTTGATGTTTCAGGATTACTCCCGTCGAGGGTGTAGGCAACATTATATAAGGGCGAGGGCGACGAAATGGTTAATGTAAATGGAATTGCATAGAATCCGGCTTTATGACTAAAAACAGGTATTTCCGGAACACGGGGCAGAGGCGGAGGCGGAGGCAGATTGGTATTAGCCGTAATACTAAAATTCAGGTAAAAATCAGAACTCTGAAGAGTAGTATTAAATCCCTGAACAGCAATATAATTAATTCCTTCATTTAAACTCAGCTGAGGTGCAGATACCACATAAGTACTCAAGGTTCCCGATTCTCTCAGATCGGTTGAGGTTGAAGTGTAGGTTGGCGATGTCGGTGCATTTTCAGAACATGCAAAAACCCCGTTAATCCAAACAATAAAACCGTCATCAAAATCAGCCGAAATTGTAATTTCATCAATAAACTCAGCATTCACAACCTCAAAAGTACCTCTGAGATAAACGGTTGTATAGCTGTTTAGCATATCACTGAGTAATGTACCACCTGCTCCGTCACCATAACGGAAAGGAGCAAATCCTGTAAGCCATCCTGAATCAACGAATTCAGGATTATACCATGTTGCAGAAAGGGCAGCAGCATCTTTACCTTTTAAATATCTGTATTCCGAATTTAAGCCAAATGCTATCTGTGCGCTTAACTCATTGGTAATAAACAACGAACAAAAAAATAGGATAAGAATGATAACAGATTTCTTCACAATAAATTCCATTTAATTTAACAGTGTCAATGTATTAATAATTTGAAACTTTTACGAATCCAAATCAATTTAGTTCGCTAAATTGTCGTTCAAATAACTTTAGTCCAAATCCGCATCAGGATATTTGTTGGAAATGGGTATATTTATGACTGATTAACGGGTGGAAAGTTTTAAATTAAAAAAAAGATTCTTCGCTTCACTTCGTTTCGCTCAGGATGACAGTTACTTATGATTTAGGAGAGAGAGGTTGATGGCGGCTTCGCCGCCATCAACCTCTCACCCCCTTAAACATTAAAGAATTTAAAAATCAGGGAAATGGTTCAAAACAACAAAAAAATTATTATTGATATGCTCTCTAAAGCTTTCCTTGATAATCCTAGGGTTTTAAGGACAGTTAAAAAAGGGAATACAGAAAAGAAACTCAGGATAATGACTGAATATGCCTATGATCTGGTGAGCAAATACAATGGTGTATTTCTATCATCTGATGAGAGCACAGCTATGCTATATTACCGGAAGAGTGAACATAAAATGAACTTGTATGATTTCTGGAGATACTTCCGGATGTTCATGCTTTGTATAAAACCCTCCAAGGCCCCGGGTATTCAGAAAAGGGAAAAACATATTGAGAGTCTGCGTCCCATGGGCATTGACTATATCTATGTATGGCTCTTAGGGAATAATCCACAAATAAGAGGTTTAAAAGGTCTGGCAGAAATCAGAAGTCTTCTTGATGAAAAATCTCTGGAATATAATCTCCCCATCCTGATTGAAACTACTGTTGAAAGGAACCTCAAGCTATACCAGTACGTTGGCTTCGAAATATACCATCACTGGTACGATGATAAGGAAGACCTTAATGTTTGGTTCCTGATGCGTGAAGTAAAAGTTGCAAGAAGAAACAGGGAAAAAGCCGGTATACCTGTTTAGTTTGCAGGTAAAGTATCGAACCTTCCTAATTTCTTTAGCATTCTTCCATGGTCTATAAGTGCGTTCAGAAAATTATCCTGAACATTATATGGCAAGCCATGTTCCTGTGCAGTTTGCTTAACGAGGTGTGAAATCTTTTTATAATGAACGTGGCAGATATTAGGGAAAAGATGGTGTTCGATCTGGTAATTTAATCCCCCGATATACCATGAAAAAATATTGCTTTTAGGTGAAAAATCATTTGTTGTATGCAACTGATGAATAGCCCAGCTATTTTCAATATTTCCATTTTCATCGGGTAGCGGATACTCTGAAGAGGGCATAACATGAGCCGGTTGAAAGACTACTGTAAGAATAAAACCCTGAATGAAATGCATGATTGTAAAAAACAGAATGGTTTGCCACCATGCAACCCGTGAAAACAGCAGGGGTAAAACAAGAAGATAACTGTAGAAAAAAACCTTTGAAATAATCAATTCCGTAACCAGCCACCGGTAAGAACGATTCTGTTTCGTCAGAAGCCCCATATCCCTGTAGCGTTTGAGCTGAGCATAATCCTTTGCTGTGACCCAGGAAAGAGTCATAAGCCCGTAAAGAAACCATCCGTAAATATGCTGCCAGCGATGAATCCATAACCTTTTTTTATGTGGAGAAAGACGCATTACAACTCCCGGATTAATATCCTCATCCATCCCGTCAATATTGGTATATCCGTGATGAAGGTGATTATGCTGAAGTTTCCAGTTAACAGCGCTTCCCCCGATAAAATTTAAAAGATAACCAAGGTATTTATTCAATCTGGCACTCCTTGAATAGGATCCATGGTTTGCATCATGCATTATCGAAAGGCCTATTCCTGCACTACCGATTCCCATAATTATCCAAAGACCCAAAACGGTCCATGGATTATTAATTTTTGATGTTAACACCAAAATGTATGGGATAAGGTAAAGAGCCAGCAAGAAAACTGATTTTATAATCATCCCTGAATTAGCATAACGTGTTATATTATGACTTTCAAAATAATCGTTTACCCTGGCTCTAAGGTCGCTTATAAAGTCGTTGGGATTGCTTCTGGGGAATTTTATATTGGCTTCGGTTGTTTTCAATTTCAGGATTATTAAATTAGATGTCTATCAGACTTAATCAGAATGATAAATGACAAGGGAACAAAGTTAGGTAACTTTTGTTTAAAAGCGTTTTAATTGACGCTATATATCAGATTCCGAATTCTTTGGCATACTGAATCACTCCCGTCACTCCCTTTAGAGAATGCTTCTTTAGCTCGATTATCATAAAGACTCCTTCAGGTGCTTCAATTGGCGGATAGATACCATATTTGGATGCTGATTCAAATCCGAACCGGGGATAATAAGCCGGATGGCCGAAAAGGTTAACATGCAAAAAACCCATACTCTCAGCAACCCGAAGGCCTTCCCTGATTAGCATACCTCCAATACCTCTTTTCTGAAAGTCAGGGTGAACCGATACCGGTGCAAGTGTCAGACTTTCAATTGTTTCTGTATCTGAAATTATACTGCAGGTTGAAAACATAATATGACCCGTAATTATTCCATCTACCAAAGCAACCAGCGATAATTCAGGCACAAAATTTTTACTCTTTCTGAGTTTCTCAACCAGTTCATGCTCATCTCCGTCAGCAAATTCCATATTTTTAAAAGCAAGAAAAACAAGCGTTTTAACTTTTTTATAATCTCTTTTCTCTTCCCTTCTGATTTGAATATTCATTCCTATGTTATTGGAGTGTTGTTGAATTCAGCAAAATTAGAAAAGATTATTAATTTTTAATCCTTCGTTCGCCACAGTCTTAACGAGAGTGAAACAAAAGGATTGCAAGAGCAATTTCATTAGTGATTAATAGTTAATTGGATTTCATTTAAGATTGAATCCAGGAAATTTATACATTTATAAAAAATTGCATTGCTATGGAAAAAACTAAGCTTGTGCGAATGCTTATTATAGGAGTATTAGCAATTCTTCTGATTATCCAGTTTTTCAGAACCGACAAAACAAATCCACAGTTAAATGCAGAAACTGATTTCCGTAAGGTTGAGCAAGTTCCGGAAGAAATTGCCGTTCTTATTGAAAAAGCCTGCTACGATTGTCATTCGAACGAAACGGTTTACCCCTGGTATGCCGGCATTGCCCCGTTTTCCTGGATAATAAAGTCGCATGTAACCGAAGGAAGAGAAAATATGAACTTCTCAGAATGGGCAAAATACCAACCCGGAAAAAGAGGACACTTCCTCGATGAATGCAGTGAGGTAATTGAAAAAGGTGAAATGCCGCTCAAACAATATACTTTGCTGCATCCTGTCGCAAAATTTAACACAGAGGAAAAAGCTATTCTGGTAAAATGGTTTACCCGGGAATAATTCAGAAATAATAACTATATGAAATTGAAACAATTGAAATTTATCAGAATAATTGTACTGCTTGTTTTTGTTTTCGGGGGATGCATTACACCGAGCGACAAAATTCCTTACGTGTCTGGTTCACCTGCGGTTCCGAATGAATTCTTTATCAATGCCGCACTATATAATTATTATACAGCTGAATATAAGGCATTGGCATACCAGGCATTTAATTCAGCATCGGATTATCTGGAACTGATGAAATTAAAAAAAAACAGGAACACTAAATTGGCAATCGTTTTGGATATTGATGAAACATTACTGGATAATAGTCCCTATCAGGCAAGATTATATGAGATCAACTCATCGTATGACACACTTTGGAATGTGTGGTGTGATATGGCAATGGCTAAGCCGGTTCCGGGAGCTGTGGAGTTTCTTAATTTTGCCGACTCACTGGGTTATACCATTTTTTATGTCAGTAACCGTAAAAATAAGTCTGTTTACCGGAGTACTTTAAAAAATCTGCTGGATGCAGGTTTTCCACAGGCAGACAGTTCGCATATTCATTTGCGAACCGATAGCAACAGTAAACAAGCAAGGAGGGAACTCATTGAAAAAAATTACGATATCGTTATGCTGGTTGGAGACAATATTGCTGATTTCTATGAAGATACAGACAACTTTGCAGCGAGGGACAGCATAGTTGCAGCAAATAAGGCTCATTTTGGCCGAAGATTTGTTGCGTTACCTAATGCAATTTACGGAAACTGGGTTAATAGTCTGCAAATCGAAAAAAAATCAGATGTAGATTCACTGATTTCAATTATGACCTTACCATTTAAACAGCTGACTCCCTGAAAGAATTATCTGCTATTTCTGTTTGCTCCCGGATTTGCTGATGTAATGCCTTCATAAAGCAAGTATCGTTTAAGGTAATTACAGTCAAAATCAATTTGTCATAACTGAATCCATTCATTTATTTAAATGGAATGCTGGTAAACGATTTCAGGAACTTCATCAAATTTTGAACTGAACTTTTTGGAGTAATACGCTCCCCTCTATTCACAGGAAAATCTTATTATATTAATTTTGTGTTAGTTACAACATTTCCCGACAAAATATTTCGCTGGAAATCATTTTGAATTGATCGTAAATGAAATAAATGTAAAACAAATGTTAAAATTAATCACAGTCGCAAATACCCATCTATTCATCTGATTATGTAGCATTTGCAATACTTGTTTTATTTAGATTAAATCAACATAACCAACTGTTTTTAGCTTTAAAATTCAAAAAAATTAGTAGAATTGATAATTAAACCATACATTTGCATATTATTTTTTAAAATTATATTATAATGAAAGAAGGAATTGTAAAATTTTTCAATGACTCCAAAGGTTATGGATTCATTAAAGACACAGAAACTGAAGAAGAATACTTTGTACATGTTTCTGGAGTTGTAGACGAAATCAGAGAAAACGACAGAGTTACTTTCGATCTGCAAGAAGGCAAAAAAGGATTAAATGCAGTAAACGTTAAACTGTCATAGTTTAAGTACTTATTATTGAGATTTTAATCTTAAAGCCCCGCCAAAAGCGGGGCTTTTACTTTTATATCCGGAAGGCATTCATTACTAAACTGCAAACAGTAAATCAAACACTTCTATTTATGTTGTGTATCATAAAAAATAGACTACCTTTGTACCCGTTTACAAGGAAGTATTTATATTGAATTATCTTATCTTTTTTTTTCAGAATTCTCATCCTGGTAAATTAATATTTACTCAGCGACCTGCCGTCAATAAATACACAAACAACCCCGGGTCAATAACAAAAAATTATAATGCTTACATTTAAAGAAACCGGTATCCGTG
>CAYOLQ010000014.1:0-11923 GCA_964404825.1 uncultured Chitinophaga sp. | reverse complement strand
CCGGGTCAATAACAAAAAATTATAATGCTTACATTTAAAGAAACCGGTATCCGTGAGGAATTACTGAAAGCTGTTGAAGAAATGGGTTTCGAACAACCCACTCCTATACAGGAGAAAACCATTCCTGCCCTGCTAAACGCGGGAGGCGATATGATTGCACTGGCTCAGACGGGTACAGGAAAAACCGCAGCATTTGGTCTGCCCCTGATTCATCTGGCGAATATGGAATCAAAAAAAGTTGAGGCGCTCGTTCTTTGCCCAACCCGTGAATTATGTATCCAGATTACAAAAGACCTTGATAACTACTCCAAATACCTTAAGGGTTTCCGTTCAATCGCAGTTTACGGAGGAGCAGACATCTCCAAACAAATCCGCGCTCTGAAAGAAGGGTGTCAGATCGTTGTTGGCACACCCGGTCGTGCAATCGACCTGATTAACAGGAAAGTATTAAAAATAAATGATATAAAATGGCTTGTTCTTGACGAAGCCGATGAAATGCTTAACATGGGATTCAAAGAAGATTTGGAAACCATAATGGCAGAAACTCCAAAAGAAAAACAAACTCTGCTTTTTTCCGCTACTATGCCAAAGGAGATTTCTTCAATGGCAAGGAAATACATGAATAAGCCCGAAGAAATTTCAGTTGGCAAAAAAAATTCCGGTGCAGAAAATGTACAGCATGAATACTATATGGTTCACGCGAAAGACCGATATGCTGCGCTGAAAAGAATCGTGGATATTAATCCTAACATTTATGGTATTGTTTTCTGCCGTACCCGTCAGGAAACAAAAGAAGTAGCTGAAAAACTTATCGCAGATGGTTACGATGCCGATTCACTTCACGGAGATCTGTCGCAACAACAACGGGACCATGTCATGAACCGTTTCAGACTGCGTCACCTTCAGATACTTGTCGCCACCGACGTGGCGGCCCGCGGACTCGATGTTACCGACCTCACTCACATTATTAACTTTAACCTTCCCGACGAACTGGATGTTTATATTCACCGTAGCGGAAGAACCGGCAGAGCTAGTAAAAACGGAATTTCCATTGCGATTGTTCATACCCGCGAAAACAGGAAAATTCAGGAACTTGAAAAAATTATCGGAAAGAAATTTACGAAAAAACCTGTCCCTCTGGGCAAAGATATCTGCGAAAAACAACTTTTCAACCTGATCGATAAGTTCGAAAATATTGAAGTTGATGAAAACCGTATTGAGCAATACCTGCCCGTTATTTACCAAAAACTGGAATGGCTGGATCGTGAGAACCTTATCAAACGACTTGTATCGCTTGAGTTTAACCGTTTTCTTGAATATTACAAAAATGCGCCCGACCTGAATGTTTATCAGACAGACAGGGATACTTACAGAGACGAGAGCCGCGGATTTTCGCGCGACGGAAGAAGGGGTCGATCAAGGGACGATTTTCAGGAAGGCAGAAGAAGTCGATCAAAAGATCATTCTCAGGATGAAAGAAAAAGCAGACGGAGTGAAGATTCACAGGAGGATACAAGAAAATCATCTCCACAGTTCTCGAGATTCTTTATTAATGTGGGATCCCGCGATAATATGAATCCCGGACGCATGATTTCCCTTATAAACGAACAAACACGAAAACGGAATATCGAGATTGGTAAGATTGACATCCTCAAAAGCTTTTCCTTTTTTGAAGTTGACAGTCGCAATGAAAAGGATATTCTCAACTCTTTCGGAAATGCCGAATATAACAGTATTCCTTTGCAGGTAGAGCTTTCCAAGCCTGATGTAAAAAAGCAGGACTGGAATGAGATCCCCCGAAAGAAAAAAGGAAAGAAAAAAACTGGTGCGAAAAACGAAAGAAGGTAGTATCTTGCGGCACCTGAGTGCATATTTTTAATCCAGAAAGCATGAACACTATTCAGCCTCATACATTTCATATCCCGGTAATGGGAATTGGATACACGATTGATACTCCTCTCAAGGTAGCTCAATATGGTATTTCTTCTGTAATCTCTCTTGTTGACGATATGCTTATTGAAAGGATGCGTGAATTTCACAGTATGAAATTCGGAATTCCCTTTCATGAAATCAACGATAAGATTGACGATTTCAGAGCGAAACGGATTACCGCATATCTGAATCTGATGGATAGTCTCGTAAAACATAAATTTGAAGAGGTTAAAAATTCACTTTTGAAAAAAGGGGAAGAACTGGAAAAGTATTTCAATATGCTTCCCGATTCGTCCGAAATCAAAGGGAGATTCGACCTTATCATGAGAAGCGATAAACTATCAGAAGTCAGGGAATGGATCAATAAAAACCTCAGTATAGGAAGCATTGACGTGAATATCATGACCAAGCTGGATAAGGAAAACTACAAAGGTGATGAATTACTTCCTGCTGAATATAATGATGCACATGCTGCTCTGAGAGGGTTTGCCAATAGCAGCCTTGAATCGGGAATAGTACTTTCGGCCGGTATGAATCCCAGATTATACAGTTATTTTGAACATTTTGATGATTTTTTTCCGTCTGAATCAGGCAAGATGAAGAAAAAAATTATTCTTAAAGTAAGCGATTACCGTTCTGCATTTATACAAGGTAAATTCCTTGCCAAAAAAGGCTTATGGATTTCGGAATACCGCATTGAATCGGGATTGAATTGCGGAGGACATGCATTTGCCACCCAGGGATTTCTGATGGGTCCCATTCTTGCCGAATTCAGAGATAACAGGCAATTGTTAAAAGATACATTGTTCGAAATTTACACTGCTGATCTCAAAGAAAAAAAAAAATCCGTGCCGGTAATTGCACCCGAGGTGAAACTTACCGCACAAGGTGGAGTCGGAACAAGCGAAGAACACAATTTTCTGCTGAAAGAATATAATCTTGATTCTGTTGGCTGGGGAACACCTTTTATGTTGGTTCCTGAAATATGCAATATCGATGAAGTAACACTTAATCTTCTTGCAAAAGCACGTGAAGAAGACCTCTACGTCAGTAATATTTCCCCACTGGGTGTACCTTTCAACAGTCTTAGAAATAATACAATGGACATTGAAAAACAGAAACGGATTATCCTCGAAAAACCCGGAGCTCCATGTGTAAAAAAATATGCATCATTAAGCAAGGAATTCGGCAATAAAGCAATTTGTCTGGCTTCACGAATTTACCAAAGGAAAAAAATTAAAGAGCTCGAAGCAAAAAATCCGGATCCCCAAACATATAAAACTGAGTTTGAGGCGATAACCGATAAATCTTGCATCTGTAATGGGCTGGGAACTTCTGTTCTGCTGATTAACAAAATGGATACCCGAATTGAAGGTAAAGCAGTGGCTGTTTGCCCGGGTCCGAATGCAGCATATTTTTCCGAAATTATTTCTCTTCAGAAAATGACTGACCATATTTATGGTCGGGTTAATATCATTAAGAGGAAAGATCGTCCACATATGTTTGTTAAAGAATTAGGGTTATATATGGAGTACCTTGGAAAAAAGATTGAAGAAACTGCTGGTCAGTCCACAAACAAACAGATTGAATATCTCAACGAATTTACTTCTAATCTGAAACATGGTATTGAGTATTACAGAAATCTCTTTTCCGAAAAATTCCCTACCCAAAGAAAAATGCAGAGTGAACTCAACAGTGCGGAGGAAGTTATTAAAGGATTCAACGGGAAGCTCCGGCAAATTGCAATTTCCAATTCCCCGCAATAGTTTTTCTATACTGTATGAATTTACTCAGGCAATTCAGCCGCCAGCAATAATTCACTATTTTTGATCTCTCCAGTTCAAAAAGAATGGAAAACAGAAACCTGAGTGCTTTTAAAGAATCGATGAACCGGATGGCCGTTAAAGGCCAATCTTTTTTGTTTATACTCGATTACAGTTTACAGTCAGCAATACTAATTCCCACCAGTGAATGCAACTCCCGAGATATTTATTACGATTTCGCGGGAATAAGTAATTGCGAAAAATCTACATTTACGGGTGGTATCAGACTACAAAAGCATCCAATACCCTATTCTCAGTATCTCGAAGCCTTTAATTATGTGAGGGAAGAAATTCACAAAGGGAATTCTTATCTCGTAAATCTCACTTTCCCAACGCCGGTAGAATGCAATCTCAGTCTTTCCGAAATTTTTCACCGTTCTGCAGCACCCTACAAGCTACTTTATAAAAACCTGTTTCTGGTTTTTTCACCTGAATGTTTCATAAAAATTACAAACGGCACGATCAGCACCTTCCCAATGAAGGGCACTATTGATGCTTCTCTGGCGGATGCCAGAAACATTCTCCTGAATAACGAGAAAGAAACCGCTGAACATGCTACCATTGTTGATCTTCTTAGAAACGATCTGAGCAGGGTTGCAACAAACGTCCATGTTGAAAAATACCGTTATATCGAGAAAATTAATACTTCCGAAAAGAGTCTTTTACAAATGAGTTCAATTATTTCAGGGGATTTGCCAGAAGACTATTTATCAAAATTAGGCGATATTATAACCGATCTCCTTCCGGCCGGATCAATTTGTGGTGCCCCTAAAAAAGCAACCCTGAAAATCATTGCAGAAGCAGAAAAATACGATCGGGGTTTTTATACCGGGGTATTTGGAATTTTCGACGGCACAAATCTCGACAGCGGTGTGATGATACGATATATTGAAAACCGGGAAGGACAGCTGGTTTACAAAAGTGGTGGAGGAATAACGGCTAAAAGTGACCCGAAAGAGGAATATCAGGAATTAATTGATAAGATTTATGTGCCGGTTAATTGAAACGATACAAATTCTGAATGGCAGGCCTGAAAACCTTTTCTGGCATAACATGCGGTTCAATGATACCCGTCAGAAACTTTTCGGATCTCAGGAGCATATTCAGCTTGAGGATGTAATTCGTATCCCCCCTGAATTTGAAAATTCTGAGGTAAAATGCAGGATCAGCTATAGCAGGGAAATCGAACGGATAGATTTTGAACCTTATATCTTCAGAAAAATTAATTCGCTTAGAATTGTTTGTGATGATACAATTTCATATCCGCATAAATACAGCAACCGATCGCAAATTGCGGAGCTTTTCATACAAAGGGGTGAGTATGATGATATTCTGATCGTAAAAGACGAACTCATAACTGACAGTTCATATTCAAATGTGGTTCTGTCGGATGGTATTCGACTTTTTACCCCACTCAATCCCCTTTTACACGGCACCAAAAGAGCCAAATACATATCGGAAGGATTGATCAGACAGAAGGATATTCAGCCGAAGGATCTTCACAGGTATAAAGAAATTCATCTTATTAATGCATTCCTTGATCTTGGAAGATGTGTGATTCCCGTCCGGAATATTTACGACTGATTTTCATTCAGAGGTTTAAACCCTTCTCCGAAAACATCATATGCATCAAAGACAGTAAGGAAGGCCTCTTTATCCACCTCCCAGATGAATTGCTGGAGGATAGCCATTTCCCTGCGATTCAGGTTTACGAAAATCATATTCCGTTCCTGACCTTCGTACATGCCTTTTACTGGAATGGCGGTGGCTCCCCGACTCAAATCGCTCAGAATTTTTTCACGGATTAATTCGTATTTGTCTGAAATGATAAACAGTGCCTTATTATAATTAATTCCCTGCATTGTTGCATCAATGACTTTCCCGGTTATAAATATTACAATCCAGCTGTAAAGTGGTATTCTCCAGTCTTTGAAGGCAATAAGTCCTACAAGCACAATAACAGAATCAACGTAAATTAATAACTGTCCGAGCGATTGCCGGGTATATTTAGCCAAAATCATTGCCACAATATCTGAGCCTCCGGAAGTAGCTTTTGATTTAAATATCAGGCCAAGCCCGAAACCAACCAGTACTCCCCCGAAAATTGATGCCAGAAGAGGATCATTCTCCACAAGCGGTTTATCTCCCCAGAAATAAGTTTGTGTATCGATAAAAACGGAAACAAGAATAAAGCCTATTACCGTTTTAACACCAAATTTTGGTCCCAGAATTTTAATTCCCAGAATAGTAAGCGGAATATTCATAATGAGTCCCATTATCCCTACAGGAAGTCCATCCGGAGCCCATGAATAAATACCAACGGTAAGATAATGTATCACTATGCTGATACCGAATACACCTCCCGGGACAATTTTATACGGAGCAATAAAGTACACATAACCTGCAGCCATTATGAAAGATCCGATAATGATCAGAAGGTAGTTTTTGAACCATTGGGCGGAAAATATTTTTTCCTTTGTAATGAATGCCATAGTTGTATTTTTGTAAGGATTTAGGAGCGGCAAAAATACGTGATTCCTGACAATAAAAACAATCTTCCCATGGTAAAAAAAGAAAGAGTTCAGATTCTTAATGAGGGAATTAAAAAGGATGGACCTGTAATTTACTGGATGAGCCGCGATCAGCGCATGGAAGATAACTGGGCATTGCTCTACGCACAAGAACTCTCGGAAAAGCATAATGAAGTGCTGGCAGTTACCTTTTGTCTGTCACCCTGGTTCCCGGGTGCCACCCTTCGTCATTATGATTTTATGCTGAAAGGATTGAAAGAGATGGCTTCTGCCTTACAACAAAAGAATATTCCATTTTATCTTTTAATGGGAGAACCAGTTTCGGAGATGTCTGACTTTGTTGAGCAAAATGGCGTAAGCCGGGTAGTAACTGATTTTGATCCCCTTCGGATAAAGCGAAAGTGGAAGAATGAACTGGCTGAGCGGACAAACATCAGAATGTATGAAGTTGATGCACATAATCTGGTTCCCTGTCGCCTCGTAAGTCAGAAATGCGAATTCGGAGCTTACACCATCCGGCCCCGGATAAAAAGGCTCCTACCCCTATTTACAGATGAATTCGGCTCCCCCGCGAAACAAACAAATACAGGAATCTTTAGCATTCAGGAAACAGACTGGGAACATGCATTGCTATTTCCAAAACCTGACCCTTCTGTAGCTCCCGTTTATTGGCTGAAACCAGGCACTTCTGCCGGAATGGACGTTTTAAATGATTTTCTCGGACAAAAACTTTCAGAATATAACGAGAAGCGCAATGATCCCAATGAAGCAGTTATCTCAAACCTTTCACCCTATTTACATTTTGGTCAGCTTTCGGCTCAGCGTGTAGCGCTTGAAATTATGAAGCATCACAAGGGAGATCCAAATTCAGAGAGTTTTCTTGAAGAATTAATAATCAGAAGGGAGTTATCGGATAATTACTGCTTCTACAATACTGATTATGATAGTTTCGGGGGATTTCCGGAATGGGCCAGAAAAACCCTGGATGAGCACCGAAAAGACGAAAGAGAATATTTGTATGATTTCAAATCGTTTGAAAATGCCAGGACTCATGATCTTCTATGGAATGCTGCTCAGAATGAGATGGTGATATCGGGCAAAATGCATGGTTATATGAGGATGTACTGGGCTAAAAAAATCCTGGAGTGGACAAAATCACCTGAGGAGGCATTGGATTTTTCTATCCGCCTTAACGACAAGTATCAGCTCGATGGCAGAGATCCAAATGGTTATGTGGGCTGTGCATGGTCGGTTGGTGGAGTTCACGATCGCGCATGGGCCGAGCGACCCGTTTATGGTAAGATCCGCTATATGAATTATAATGGTTGTAAGCGGAAATTTGATGTGGAAAGGTATATCAGGAAATGGGTTTAGGAAGAAGGAAAATGTATTCCGCTTATATAAATTTAAAGTGTCTATACTATTGGGGTTTAATGAAATTAAATCAATCGTCCGAATCCGTACAATGTCATTCAAAACCGAACATAATCAGGCACATAGTAATTTGACGGTGAATTAATAGTATCTTGTTTTCCTGTTACTTAGGCAAATTGGCATAATTCATGTGCTTTTTAATCAAATTATTAAAATGATCAGAAACTACATCCTTACAGCCATACGCAGCATTATAAGGCAAAAAGGGTTTTCCCTGATCAATATTTTAGGTCTTACATTAGGCCTGTCAGTTAGTTTTCTTATACTTTTTTACATCTTTGATGAATTAGGTTTCGATAAATTTCACAAAAATTCGGATCGGATTTACAGAATGGTTATCAGGGGAAATCTGGGAGAGATGAACCTGAATGCTGCTGTAACACCGAAAGCCCTTGCCGGTAAATTAGAGAGAGATGTGCCGGAAGTAGAAATGTCAACAGTCTTTGATATTGAATCATCAAGTTACCTGCTAAAGTTTGGAGATAATAAGCTGTATGAAAGGGATTTTTTATATGCGGATACAACTTTTCTGAAAATTTTCGATTTTCCACTTTTATACGGAGAAGGAATTTCAGCCTTATCGCGCCCCTATTCCCTGATAGTTTCTGAAGATTTTGCCGCAAAATATTTTGGATTAAAAGATCCAACCGGGGAGATTATCCGCATTAACGAGCAAAAGGATTACACCATAACAGGTGTATTTAAAAAACTTCCATCCCAATCGCACATAAGTTTCGACTTCCTGATATCGATGGAGACTAAAGTAATGGAATCCGATGGCTTACTGCTCGAAAACTGGGAGGAACTTAATTCCTATACCTATGTGAAATTGCATGAAAATGCAGATTTACAAAACCTTCAGGAGAAGCTTGACACCATTGTTATTCAGAATATTCTGAATAACGAAAGAGGAGTAAATGTAGATCTCAGGATATTCCCGCAGAAAATAACAGAAATTCATCTCCATTCAGACCTGTTAGGAGAGATAAAAGAGAACAGCGATATTTCATACATATTTGTTCTGCTCGCAATAGTTGGTGGCATTATTGTAATTGCATCAATAAATTTCATGAACCTTTCCACTGCTAAATCCGCAAGCAGAGCCAAGGAGGTAGGTATCCGGAAAATACTGGGATCACACAAATCGATGCTTGTAAGTCAGTTTATCAGTGAATCGGTTTTAATAAGTATGATTTCATTTGTATTATCTCTTGCACTGATTGAGCTTTCACTTCCTGTGTTCAATGAGATAACAGGAAAATATCTGAGCATAAATTATCTTTCAAACGGATATCTTTTATTATTTTTCGGTATTGCTCTGTTAACTGGGTTCCTTGCAGGCAGTTATCCCGCATTTTACCTTTCTTCTTTTCAACCTGTCAAGGTATTGCAAAACCGCATGAGAATTGGAAGAACTGGCAATCTGAAACTTAGGAATGTACTTGTATTCATACAGTTTGCAATTTCAACCGGACTCATAATCTGCACCATAATAATTTACCTGCAGTTGAATTTTCTAAGGTCGAAAGAATTGGGATTCGATAAAGAATCTGTGATTTCCATTGAAATGAGAAACACTGAGTTACGCGAAAACGCTGTGGTTTTAAAGGATGCAATTGTTCAGATTGCGGGTGTTGAAAGTGCAAGTTTATCAACTACCTATCCGGGCAGAGGTTTAACCGGAAGTTCTTTTACACCTGAAGGTACTGATGAAAAAAATCCCTGGCTTATTTTTGGTTTTCATGCCGATGAAGATTTCGCTGAAAATACGATGCGTATGAAAATATTGCAGGGGAGGGATTTCAGGAAAGACTTTGGCAGCGATACCAATGCAGTAATTATAAATGAAACGCTTAAAAACAAGCTAGGCTGGAATGATCCTATTGGTAAGAAAATATTTCCTACCTATCCCGAGGAAACTAAAAATAAGAGGGAGTTTATTGTAATTGGAGTTGTGGCTGATTTCCATTTTCAATCGCTCTACGAAGAAGTTGATCCCATGATGATACATCTTCTCGATGAGCCTCCTCATCTTTTGCTGGTGAGAATGAACCCTGAAATACAGTCTGAGACCTTAAAGCAGATTAATCAGACCTGGAGCCGGTTAAATCCGGAACATCCATTTGATTATGAATTTCTTAACGACTTTTTCGAAAACTTTTATTACTCAGAGAAGAGAATCGGAAAAATACTGATTTACCTGACGATCTTTGCCATCTTTATTGCTTCAATCGGATTGCTGGGGCTGGCTTCATTTACTGCCGAGCAGAGAACCAAGGAAATAGGTATCCGTAAGGTCATGGGAGCTTCTGCGTTATCGATCAGTGCAAGGCTTTCGCTCGAATACCTGAAAATGATATGTCTTGCCAGTGTTATTGCATGGCCAGTAAGTTATTTTCTTATGCATAACTGGCTTGAAAAATTCTCCTATCGTACAGAAATACCCTTATGGGTTTTTGCCGTTGCCACACTGATAACCACCGTAATGTCGCTTTTTGTAGTTAACTTCCAGACAATTAAGGCTGCAAATTCAAATCCGGTGGAATCCTTACGGTATGAATAAAGTGAAAGCTTATTCCACAAAAATGCTGTCTGTTGGGACTTCTTCCGGGATTACCTCAGGGATTTCTTCATAATTTTCCATTTCCAGTGGATATACTATTTTATAAGGCTCTGCTTTTACCTCCAAATCCTCTGTGAACTTCACCAATACCAATGACTGATTTTCGAATCCTCCCTTTTCACTTAAGGGGACAAAATAGAAATCGTTCATTAATTCCTTGCCTCCGGTATCATTAAGATGTAGTATAAAACGCTTGCCATATTTGCTCATGCTGTGGAGGAAATGATAACTCAGGTCGTAACCCAGAAACGCATAAGAACCTCCTTTTTTTGTAAGTGTAACCGGTTCAGCATAGAAGGTTTTCCTGTAATCTTTCAGGAAATGCCGGATATTGGCAGAATCGTAACTGAAATAATAAGGCGTAAAATACGAAAGGGATAATTTATGGTAGTAAAGGAAATCAACATTCTGAAATGCATACCAATGGGGCATTCCTATTACGGATATATTAAAATTCTTTAATTGAAAGTACAATTGGGTTACAACGGAACTTACAAATGCTTCATCTGTTTCCGGCATAATTACCAGATTTTCCTTTTCTTTGGAAAGCAATTTTGGAATTTCAAGAGACAGATTTGCTTTTGACATACGGTCGTAAACGTATTCAGTTAAAAACAAACTGTCTCCGGGATTCTCCAGTAAGTGTTTCCTAAGTAATTTCTCCCTGAGATAATCGTATTTAAGAGTATCCAGGCTATCAGCGGCGTGTATAAAGATCAGATTTTTATCTGCAAAACCGGTGGCATAGTCTGCTATGTATTCGAATTCTGTCTTATATCCGGTGTTTAGCTGGAAGAAAAAAGGATTATACTGGATTGGTCCCAACTCCCCCGATAACGGAGAAATCATCGGAATCCTGTTCTGAAGAGAATACTCTGAAACAATTTCAACCTCATAGGAATAAAATGGACCGATTATCAGATCGGTTTTATCAAAATTACGGGAATTGATAATTTCACGGGTTCTTGAAGGACTTTTCCGGGTATCGTATATAAAAACATTTACCAATATACCTCTGTTCTTAAGACTATCAATAGCCAATAGGCTGCCTTCGAGGAATTCCAGGAAGTTACGGGATGACAACATCTGATCGTCAGGATTTTCCTGATGTTCAAGATTCAATATATCATCTCTGGTTTTACCGGTAGTCTCATCCGGTTGAACATCCTCTACCTCTCTGTAATTGAAAGGAATAAGGTATGCAATATTCAGTGCCCTTCCTGATATTCCGGGCAGACTATCAAGGTAATAAGCATAGTTTCCGGCAATTTTTAAGGTATCATATAAGTTTCCTGACTGACTTTTTATAGTATCGCCCGGGAATTCAGGCTTATGAACCTGATCCACGGGAGTTTTTATTGTTTTGGGTATTTTGAGAACCTGATCCTTTTTTGGATGTATATCATACAATTCAGGATTATTCTGCTTTAGCTGCTCTTCGGAAATTTTGTATTTTCTGGCTATTCCGTAAATGGTTTCCCTTCTTCTGACTTTATGATAGAGAAATTCCTCTGGTTTTGGTAAAGTTGTTTTTATGGGGATGTAAATCAATTGTCCGGTCTTGATTTCGTGATTTACAA
>CAYOLQ010000013.1:0-53003 GCA_964404825.1 uncultured Chitinophaga sp. | reverse complement strand
GGTAAATTGTACATCTGTATACAATTTAATGTAGAATGTGTATAAAGTAAATATTGATGTTTATGAAGAATATTATCCCAAAGGATGAATAGATCTAGCTGTTGGTACTTATGAAAATAATTGTGATTGCCTTGCTCCTGCTTTTAATTTGTTTCAGTTGAAAATTGAACAATCGAGGGCAAGGGCTCCAGTAAGAATTAAGTACTGCAGAATTGCGTATATGGAATTGAAGCGGGGAAATCCCGGCAATAAGAAAGTATAAAGCAATTAAAAACCTGATTCTAAAGCAGAGCTTCGTAGAGAATCTCAATGGGATGGCGGGCTATAGCTCCAGTGCCATCTAAAATCTGATGCCTGCAGCTGGTTCCCGGTGCAGCAATAATTACCTCTTTTCCGGCTTTACGCACCGCTGGAAACAAAACAAGTTCTCCAACCTTCATCGAGAGATCATAATGTTCTTTTTCGTAACCGAAGGAACCAGCCATGCCACAACAACCGGATTTAATTTCTTCTACTTTGTAATTCTCCGGAAATGCGAGCATCTTTATAGTGGGTGTAGTTGATGCTATTGCTTTTTGCTGACAATGTCCGTGAACTTTAATTGTCTGCGCTTCCTTTGTAAAACTTTCCTTGCTTATCCTTCCCGATTCCATTTCCCGGTAAATAAACTCATCTATCATGAATACGCTCTTTGAAAGCTCAATAGCAGCCTTCTTAAGGTCGTCCCGAAGCAGATCGGGATACTCGTCCCTGAAACCAAGTATAGCAGATGGTTCTATACCAATTAATGGTTTATTGGTTGTTACAATATCCTTATATGCCATGACGTTTCTTGCAGCGATTAACCTTGCTTTACGAAGTAATCCCTTAGTAAGAAACGTTCTGCCGCTTTCTGTTATCGAGAGTATTTTTACCCTGTAATTCAGCCTGTTAAGTAGTTTTATTGCTTTGATTCCAATTTCCACATCGTTGTAATTGGAGAACTCGTCAATGAATAAATAAACCTCTGACGCATTTTCTTTAAGATTAAGATTCAGAGATTTCAGTTCGTTTACAGCCCAGGATAAAAGTGTCTGTTTTGCAAGTGTAGGGATACTTCTTTTGGGAGCAAATTTTAAAAACTTTTTAAGAATTCCGGAAGTAGTTTTTTGAGTGGCAAAAAAGTTAAAAACTGAAGGAGCAATCATTCCAATCTTGTTAATACTTGATATATAAGCTATTAACCTCGATCGTAAAGGTATTCCGTTAGTATCATAATAATGCTGCAGAAATTCACCCTTAAGTTTAGCCATATCCACATTTGAAGGGCACTCTGATTTACATGCTTTGCATGACAGGCAAAGATCGAGAACATCATATATCTCCTTATGGTCGAAAGGATTCGCTTTCTTTGAATTGGTAATCATTTCCCGCAGAATATTCGCTCTGGCACGTGTAGTTGTTTTTTCATCCCGTGAAGCCATAAAACTCGGGCACATAGTACCACCAATTATTTCTGTTTTCCGGCAATCAGCAGAGCCATTGCATTTTTCAACCGAGCGCAGGAATCCACCTTCATTACTGAAATCATAAATGGTATCAATTTCCCTGACAGCTGCTCCCGGTTCATACCTTAAATTCGAATTCATCGGGGGAGTGTCAACAATCTTCAGAGCATTGAAAATATTGCCCGGATCCCATGTTTTCTTTAAGTCCCTGAACCATGAATAAATCTCATTGCCTACCATTACCGGAATAAACTCACCTCTCAGTCTGCCATCCCCATGCTCCCCGCTAAGCGATCCCTTGTATTTCTTTACCAATCTGGCTGATTCAGCAGCTATAATCCGGTACATTTCAACATCTTTTGGATCCTTCAGATTTAATATTGGCCTGAGGTGCAACTCTCCCACCGAAATATGGGCATGATAAACACAATCGAGATTATATTTCTTAAGTACTTCGTTAAAATCTGAAATATAGGCTTCAAGAACTATCGGGTTTACAGAAGTATCCTCAATAACCGAAACCGGCTTGGCATCACCAGGCATATTCGAAAGCACACCCAGTCCTGCTTTGCGCAGATCCCACACCTTCTTTATGTCACCCCCGGTTACCACAGGAAAATGATAACCAAGACCAGAAGCCCTCATTTCAGCTTCCATTTTTTCAGCCAGGGAATGAATCTCTTCCAGCGACTCCCGCGCAAACTCGATCATTAAAACTGCACCGGGATCGCCCTTAACAAAGAAGCGGTTTTTACGTTGCTCAATATTCTCACGGGTAAGCATCAGAATTTTGTCATCCATAAGCTCCACTGCACCAGGTAAGTATTTCAGAGCAATAAGATTTCCCCTGATAGCCTCCATAACCGTATTGAAATGCACGCATACCAAGGCTTTCTGAGCAGGAGGCAAAGGCACAAGATTCAGTTTTGCTTCAGTAGTAAATGCCAGAGTTCCTTCCGAACCTGTTAGCAGTTTACTAAAATTGAACGATTTTTCAGAACCCTTTCTGAATATATGGTTATCAGATAGTTCGTCAAGAGCATAACCTGTATTTCTTCTGACAATCGACTTATCAGGAAATTCATTATCAATTTTTTTCAGGTTTTCAGAACCGGACAATAAATCACGGATATGCCTGTATATGTTACCTTCGAGGCTCTGAAGCTCACATTTTAATTCGAATTCCTTCGAATTCAGGTTTCTGAACTCCACCTCTGATCCATCGCTCAGAAATCCTTTTATTTCAAGTGTGTGTTCACGTGTAGTACCATAAATCAGAGAATGCAGGCCACTGCTGTTATTTCCAAGCATGCCGCCAATCATACACCGGTTAGAAGTAGAAGTTTCAGGAGCGAAAAACAGGCCATAAGACTTAAGGGACACATTCAACTCATCCAATACAACACCCGGTTGAACTCTTACCCAACGATCAACAGGATTTACTTCCAGAATCCTGTTCATATACCGTGATATATCAACAACAATTCCTTTACCCACAACTTGTCCTGCAAGGGATGTCCCTGCTCCTCTTGGAATAAGGGTAATATTTTGCTGATTAGCAAACAGAATCAACTCTCTGATATCATTGTCAGATTTGGGCAATGCAACAGCTAATGGAAGCTCTCTGTATGCTGAAGCATCAGTGGAATATATTATCAGGTTTGAGGAGTCTGTTAATAGCTCTCCTTCTAAGCGGGAGCTTAATTCAGGAAGCTGATTTTGAATTATATCCTCAATAACAGAAGTAATCATAAAATAAGAGTATAAGCTTTCTTAAGAAATAAAGAGGCTTAAAGATATTAAAACTTATTTAAGATGATTTAGTGCAGGCTTATTTACTCACTCTTTTTCATTCTTTTCCTGTCGTTTTCATCCAGCAGGATTTTTCTAAGACGAATTGATTTTGGGGTTACTTCAAGATACTCATCTCCCCTGATATACTCCATGGCTTCCTCTAAAGAGAAACGAACCGGCGGAGTAAGATTGGCTTTATCATCGGTACCGGAAGCTCTTATATTTGTCAGCTTTTTTGTTTTTGTAACATTAATAACAAGGTCTTCCTGTCGTGTATACTCCCCGATTACCTGCCCACAATAAATTTCCTCACCCGGGAATATAAAGAACTTACCTCTATCCTGCAGTTTATCTAGAGAATATGCAATTGCCGTTCCGGTTTCCATTGCAATTAACACCCCACTGCGACGGTTCTGTATTTCGCCTTTCCACGGCTCATAGGCTTTGAAACGATGAGCGATTACTGCTTCACCCTCTGTTGCAGTCAATATCGGATTAGTAAGCCCGATAATACCTCTGGCAGGGATATCAAAATTAAGAATGATACGATCGTTTTTTGTTTCAATATTGGTGATTTCACCTTTCCGGCGACTTACTACTTCAATAACCTTCCCGGAAAATTCCTCCTTAACCTGTATAGTCAGGGTTTCAATCGGCTCATTTTTTACTCCATCAATTTCTTTAATAATAACCTGAGGCTGACCCAATTGAAATTCATAGCCTTCCCTGCGCATAATTTCTACAAGGATAGATAAATGCAAAATTCCCCTGCCAAATACCAGTAATCGTTCCGGAGAATCCGTTTCTTCCACTCTTAAGGCAAGATTCTTTTCGATTTCCTTAAAAAGTCTGTCACGTATATGCCTGGATGTCAAATAAATACCCTCTTTTCCATAAAAAGGAGAATTATTTATTGTAAAAAGCATACTCATTGTAGGTTCATCTACATTTATTCTTTTCAGACTTTCAGGATTTTCAAAATCGGCAATAGTGTCCCCTATTTCGAAGTTTTCAAGGCCCAGAACTGCACAGATCTCACCCGATTCGATCTCGGTTTTTACCTTTTCCTTACCCAATCCTTCAAACCGGTACAGTTCCTTTACAACCGATTTCTGAATCCTGCCGTCGCTCTTCATTACGGCAACTGTCATTCCAGCTCTGATGGTGCCACGGGTTATACGTCCGACTGCAATCCGGCCCAAATAAGTGGAATAATCAAGGGAGCTGATCTGCATCTGGAGATTTCCGCTAAGTTTTAACGGTGGTTTTATGTAATCAATTATTGTATCAAGCAAAAAACTGATATCTGTTGTCGGGCTCCGGAAATCCTCTGCCATCCAACCTTCTTTTGATGAACCGTATACAGTTGGAAAATTAAGCTGTTCTTCGGTTGCATCCAGACTAAACATAAGATCAAAAACCATTTCCTGTACATCTTCAGGATTACAATTAGGTTTGTCAACCTTATTTATTACAACTATTGGTTTTAGATTCAGTTCAAGAGCTTTCTGCAGCACAAAACGGGTTTGAGGCATGGGCCCCTCAAATGCATCCACCAGTAGCAAAACACCATCGGCCATATTAAGCACCCTTTCAACCTCCCCACCAAAATCAGAGTGACCCGGAGTGTCAATTATATTAATTTTGGTATCCTTATACCGAACAGAAACGTTCTTGGACAGAATTGTAATCCCTCGTTCCCTCTCTAAATCGTTTGAATCCAGAATTAAATCCTGAACTTCCTGGTTATCCCTGAAAAGATTAACCTGATGAAGAATCCTGTCAACCAAAGTTGTCTTACCATGGTCAACGTGAGCAATAATTGCAATATTTCTTATTTCGTACATTTCTTAATAATTCGGTTCCAAAAAGAATTCGCAAAGGTAGTCTAAATACTTTAGAATATTCATAAAGTATGGGGTTCATATTTCGGATAGAAACTGAAATACTTATCAACCTTATATATAATGCATTACAAGCACACCTCGTTTTGTCAATCCACCTGACATTAAAACTTTTAAAACATTATGAACTCTTGAAATCAGTGCTTTCGAAAATTTTATCTGCCGATTTAGCAATGAAACCGGAATAAATTCTACCATCCTCATCCGCATATCTTTGAGCAAACTCATAATAGCAGGCAGGAATTTCATATTCCCCATCAGTGAATTGAATTTTTATCCTGTCGCCCAGAGTACTTGACTGACGAAGCAGTTCTTCTTTTGAACCCTTAATTTCACCTCCCGAAGTATTCAATGAAAAACCATTGATTTTTACAAATTCATTTACTTTTTCAATTGTATCGTATTTCTTTAATGCATTAATACTTATCGTAAAATGATTAGCTCTGAAACCAAAAACATAAAGCCATGCAGCATATTCTGATTCCTCCCTAAGTTTATTATAAGTCTCATAAGAAGGTTTTGGAAACAGACTGCCTGCAAATATCAACTCTCTAGAAGTATACTGTTGAGCCGGGACGATGTTCATTGCGTTTTTGATCGTTGTCTGAAGAAATGGAGAAAAATCTTCCAGAATCAACTGTGAAATGAATACTCTGGGTGCTTCAGAATCAGATTTGTGCTCAAAGTGTTTTGCAAAAAGGTGCTTATCCTTAAAGATATATTTCCCCCTTTCCTCATATCCGCTTTCTAAAAAAATTTTAGAAAGGACACTTATATCCATTCTTGGATCGTTAAATGTTCTGAATGCAATGTGGTCATTTTTAACCAATTCGCCCTCCCCCGTAAACAGGTCATAGATTTTTCCAGCCGAAGGATTTTGAAGGGTATAATCATTCCATAATCTGCTAAAAATGTTGTTGTGGTTCATTCTTGTTTTTTTAAGATTAAACATTTCAATTCTAAACTGATACATTAAACATATCTTATTTGATTTTGCTCAATTAATCCGGGTTGTTTTACAACAGTTAAAAACACTGATATAAATCATATCATGCAGGCTATGAAACCAGAAATTTTTATCTAAATTTGAAATCAAATTAACATCATCTTAAATATTTGATATTCAATGGATTTACTAAAACAAATTAAAGAAAAAGCCAAGCAGCATTCTATGAGAATTGTTTTGCCTGAAGGTGAAGAAGACAGAACCTTAAAAGCTGCCGATATAATTATTAGTGAGGGACTTGCTAAAATAATTCTAATCGGAAACCCAGCTACTGTTGCCAAAAAGGTTAATGAGTTTGGGTTAAATAATATAAGCAAGGCAACGATTATAGATCCTCTCAGTCATGAAAATAAGGAAAAATACATTAATCTGATGGTTGAGCTCAGAAAGAGCAAAGGTTTGAGTCGTGAGGAAGCATCAAAACTCATAGAGGATCCTTTATATTTAGGAACTCTTATGATTAAAGCAGGTGATGCAGACGGAGAGGTTGCCGGAGCAATGAATGCAACAGGTGATGTACTCAGACCGGCATTTCAATATGTTAAAACAATGCCCGGCATTTCTGTTGTCTCCGGAGCGTTTATTATGATTCTGAAGGATAAGGAATTTGGAAATGAAGGATTAATGGTTTTTGCTGATTGTGCTGTTCATCCGGATCCAACAGACAGAGAACTTGCAGAAATAGCTGTTGCTACAGGTAAAACTACAAGGGCAATTGCCGGATTCGAACCAAGAATTGCAATGCTTAGCTTTTCGACAAAAGGAAGTGCAAAACATGCTATGGTAGATAAAGTTGTAAGTGCTACCCGTATTGCAAAAGAAATGGACCCCACCCTTTTAATTGATGGGGAATTGCAGGCTGATGCGGCAATTATTGAAGCAATTGGGAAAAGCAAAGCTCCCGGAAGTGCAATTGCAGGCAAAGCTAATGTTTTGGTTTTCCCAACTTTGGAGTCGGGCAACATCTGTTATAAACTTGTTCAGAGACTTGCTCACGCAGAGGCTATCGGACCTATACTTCAGGGCATGGCTGCCCCGATTAACGATTTATCCAGGGGATGTTCAGTAAGTGATATCGTAAACCTGGTTGCTATCACAGCAAATCAGGCAGCAGGAATGAAATAATTCATCTATATAATAGTACTATTTAACCCAATAATATCTTTTACAATGCCTGAGACATTAGATGATTTTGCATTAAGCAAACGAATACAAAAAAAAGGCAGTATCCAGAAAATTGCAGTTATAGGTTGTGGCAGTATGGGACAGGAAATAACCCGTACAGTTGCTCAACACGGCATGGATGTTGTTTTTATTGAAATAAGTGAAGAGAAAATTAAGGAGGTTATTCTACAGATTGATGGCCACCTTGACGAAGTTATAAATCAATGGGGACTTACAGTTGGAGAAAAACGAGTTATTTTGTCCCATATCAAAGGCTCTGTTGATTTCAACGATATTAAAGACGCTGATTTGGTAATTGAATCTATAAATTCACAAAGACCCGGGACAAATATTGAAATGCGAAAAGATATTTTCAGGAAAATTGAAGAGGTTGTTCCTAATGATGTTGTAATTACATCCAATAACTCAACCCTCATGATTTCAGAAATTGCAAGTGTTCTGAAATACCCTGAAAGGGCGGCTGGTCTGCATTTCATTTCACCCTCCTCCTCAATAAAAATTGTGGAGGTAATCAGAGGAATAGAAACTAATGATGTTACCTTCGATTTTGTTTTGAAATTCTCAAAAATGATTGAGAAACAGGCTATTGTAATTAATGAATCTCCCGGCCATATTAGCAGCCGTTTGATTGTAACTCTTATAAATGAAGCATGTGAAACCCTTATGGAAGGTGTAGCAAGCGTAAAATGCATCGACACAACCATGAAAATGGGTTACGGTCTCCTCTTTGGACCTTTTGAAATGGCTGACCGCATTGGTCTTGATAATTTATTGAAATGGATGGATAACCTTTATGCTGAGTATGGCTTGCAGAAATTCAAAGCAAGTCCGATAATAAAAAGACTAGTAAGAGCCGGATATCACGGACTGAAAACAGGTAAAGGCTTCTATAAATATGAAAATGGTAAAATTATTAGTCAGGCCATTACCGCAACAGAATTTAAATAAATCATTCACGCAAACTTGAAATAAAAATGAAGATCATAGTATTGAACTGTGGAAGCTCATCGATAAAATATCAGTTATTTGACATGTCCACCGCGGAAGTTCTGGCCAAAGGGGTGGCTGAAAAGATAGGATTGCATGGCTCGTTTATTAAACATGAAAGAAACGATGCGGTAAAAGTTAAAATAGAGGGCGAAATTCTTGATCATCAGGCTGGTATAGAGTATATTCTTGGGATTTTAAAAAGCGAAAAATATGGCAGTATCAAAAACTTCAATGAAATAGATGCTGTTGGTCATAGGGTTGTGCATGGTGCCGAAGCATTTAAAGGGAGTGAATATATTACTGATGAAGTGATAAAAAAAATGGAAGAGTGTATTGACCTTGCTCCACTCCATAATCCCCCAAATCTTAAAGGAATATATGCCATGCAGAATCTTTTACCGGATGTTCCGCAAGTTGGGGCATTTGATACAGCATTTCATCAGACTATGCCTGCATTTGCTTATATGTATGCCATTCCGCATTCACTTTACACGAAATACGGAATCAGAAGATATGGATTTCATGGTTCGAGTCACAGGTATGTTTCTTCCAGAGCGGCTGAAATTCTTGGAAAGGATTTACGAGACCTCAAAATGATTACATGCCATCTAGGTAACGGAGCTTCCATTGCTGCCATTAAAGGAGGTATTTCCGTTGATACTTCAATGGGCTTAACACCTGTTGAAGGATTGATTATGGGTACACGTACCGGCGATTTGGATGTTGGCGTTTTGTTATATATCATGCAAAAAGAAAATATAGATCATCTGAACGCTAATATTTTGGTTAATAAGCATAGTGGAATGTTAGGAATTACAGGCGTATCATCAGATATGCGTGAAATTGAAACTGCAGCAGAAGCAAAAAATGAAAAAGCAATTCTAGGTCTGCAGATGTATCATTACCGGATCAAAAAATATATAGGCTCCTATGCAGCTGCTATGGGTGGAGTTGACGTAATAATTTTTACAGGAGGAGTAGGTGAAAACGGGCCTGAGACACGCGCAGAGGTTTGTAAGAATATGGAGTTTTTAGGGCTCGATTTTGATCCCGAATTAAACAAAGGTAAAAGAGGAAAAGAGGTAATAATCAGTAAACCTGGATCCAGAGTTGTAGCTATGGTAGTACCTACAAACGAGGAGCTTGTAATAGCCAAAGATACTGAAAAGATTGTACTCGAATCATTGAAGAAATAGTTGTTTATGCCTTACAAAACGCTTAATGAACTCATTACGGCTGCAAAGGCCAGACCAAAGCGCAGAATTGCTGTAGCTGCTGCGGCCGATCTTCATGTTCTGGAAGCTATTCAGAAGGCGTGTGAGTTAAATATTATCGAACCCATACTGATTGGCGATGAGCAGAAAATAATTGAAATATCAGCATCGGTTGGACTGAAAAGTGAACAATTTCAAGTCATATCAGAACCTGATCCTTCCACTGCGTGTACCTTAGCAGTTTCTCTTATTAAAGATGGGAAAGCAGATATTTTGATGAAAGGAATGGTTCCGACAGCAGTTCTGCTTAAAGCAGTACTAAGCAGGGAAAATGGTTTGCGAAGATGTGAAACACTAAGCCATTTTGCACTTTTTCAAACTTCTTATTATCATAAACTTATCGGGATCAGTGATGCAGCTATGAATATAAGTCCAAGCCTGGCAGAAAAAGTCAATATCATTGATAATGCTGTTGAACTTATGCAAAAACTCGGTGTTAAAATACCAAAAGTTGCTATACTTGCTCCTCTTGAAACTGTTAATGAGAAAATTCAATCTACCGTAGATTCCGTCCGCCTAACCGGTATGTATAAGGAAAAAGGAATTCAGAATTGTTTATTATACGGTCCGCTTGCACTTGATAATGCAGTATCCCGGGAAGCTGCCCTGCAAAAGGGTATCAAATCAGAAGTTGCCGGTGATGCGGATATTTTAATTGCACCCGATTTGAACAGCGGAAATATTTTGTATAAATCACTTATTTTTTTATCAGACGGTATTGCTGCTGCAATTATAACAGGAGCAACTGTTCCAATTGTTTTAACATCCCGCGCAGACAGTGATATGAATAAATTATATTCTATTGCACTGGCAGCAGCACTATAATATTTAAAACTATGCCACTAAAGCAAATACTTGCAATCAATCCGGGATCTACCTCTACAAAAATTGCGGTTTATTCAAATGCAAAAGTAATTTTCCTGAAATCTATCGGCCATAGTCACGAGCAACTTAGTCAATATAAGAAGATTACAGACCAATACGAATTCCGGAAAAACATTATTCTTGATGAATTGCATCATGCAAATATTGAACTTGATAAAATTGAGGCCGTTGTTGGCCGCGTAGGCCTTATAAGGCCCATTAAATCTGGCATATACATAATAAATGAGAGGATGAAAAGCGACCTCAGAGAAGGAATTCTCGGGGAACATGCCAGCAATCTGGGGGGCCTTATTGCAGATGATATTGCTAAAAGTCTTCCCAATGCAAAAGCGTATATCGCTGATCCTGTAGTAGTTGATGAAATGGAACCAGTAGCTCGTTTTGCAGGACATCCGGATTTCAGCAGAATTAGTATTTTTCATGCTCTTAATCAAAAAGCAACTGCCCGATCATATGCACGTTTGCTCAATACGAAATATGATGAATTAAACCTAATTATTGCCCACATGGGTGGAGGTATTTCTATAGGGGCTCATAAGAAAGGAAGAGTTATAGATGTTAACAATGCACTTGACGGAGAAGGACCATTCTCACCTGAACGTTCTGGTACGCTTCCGGCCGGACAGCTTATAAAAAAGTGCTTTTCAGAAGGTACCACAATGGAGGAAGTAAAAAAAATTGTGACTGGTGAAGGAGGACTAATGGCATACTTCGGAACCAACAGTGCCTATCAGATTGAACTCATGGCCCTGGATGGAGATGAAAATGCCAGACTTGTGCAGGATGCAATGTCGTATCAGGTTGCTAAGGACATCGGCGCTATGGCAACCGTCCTGAACGGAGAGGTTGATGCAATAATACTTACAGGAGGAATTGCAAATAATCCAATGGTTGTGGAGTATATCAAGAAAATGGTTACTTATATTGCTCCTGTAATTATATATCCGGGAGAAGATGAGA
Source organism: uncultured Chitinophaga sp. (assembly GCA_964404825.1). Lineage (GTDB taxonomy): Bacteria > Bacteroidota > Bacteroidia > Bacteroidales > JACJXF01. Next base: position 41,518 of record CAYOLQ010000013.1, on the reverse strand, counting down.
TGCATGCACTGGCAATGAACGGATTGATGGTGCTAAAAGGTGAGACTATAGCCAAAGAGTATAGTGAAGAGAATATGGTGGGATTTAAGAATGATAAAGTATAATGTTTTTATTTTTTTATTGAGCCTGGCTGTCGTCTGTTTGTCCCGGGAAGATCGAGATTCTCATCCCCAAGGTCTTCTCTCATCTTTTCAGCCAGCATTTTCAGTTCGTTTAAAATTTCTGGATACATCTCCTTAACATCATATCGTTCGCCGGGATCCCTGCTAAGATCATAAAGTGCAAAATCGGTTTTTGCCTGGGTAATTTTTCCCGGCCATCCATCCTTTCCGGGTAAAAGGTTTTCATATGAACGATACTCGTGTGGAAGTGTCAGTTTCCATTGGTCTTTACGAACATTCTCCAAACTATTTTTTCTGTAATAGTAATAAAAAACATTCCGTGGATTTGCATCGAAATTGCCATTAAGAAGAGGTACAAGACTTACACCATCGATTCTTTTCAAAGGCAAATCAGAACCTGAAATTGCACAAAGGGTGGGAAGAATATCAATTGTAGAAGAAATATTGTTGCAAATGATCCCGGCAGGAATCTTTCCTTTCCACGACATTATGCAAGGAACCCTTTGACCTCCCTCCCAGCTGCTTCCTTTTCCTTCCCTGAGTCCACCTGCAGAACCAGCATGATTGCCAAAATTAAGCCATGGACCGTTGTCGGATGTAAGTATAATAAGGGAGTTTTCACTTAGTCCATTGTCATCAAGTGACTTTATAATCTCTCCGACAGACCAGTCAAGTTCCATTATCACATCTCCATACAGACCCTGACTGCTTTTGCCTTTAAACTTATCTGAGACAGCCAACGGAGTATGCGGCATCGAATGAGCCAGATAGAGAAAAAATGGATTTTCGCTGTTTCTTTCAATGAAATCAACGGCATATTCTGTATACATACTTGTGATCTGCGACTGGTCCTCAATCGTTTCAAATAATTTAACCTGCTCATTACCCGATATAAGTGGCAAAGGAGGATATACCAACCATCTTGAACCATGCTCTTTTGTCGCAGGTTTCCCATCATAATATACTGGCCACATATCATTTGAATAAGGAATGCCGAAATACTCGTGAAATCCATTCTGCAAGGGCAAAAACTGATTATGGTGGCCCAGGTGCCATTTTCCAACAATTGCATTCTTATATCCCTGACTTTTGAGCAGTTCAGGAATTAATTCCTCTTCAGGATTTATTCCGATACTGTCATATGGCATTAATGCACCGGTAATTCCAACTCTGTTTGAATAGCAACCAGTAAGCAAAGCTGCCCTTGAAGCACTGCATACAGCCTGCGCAGTGTAGAAATTAGTAAACCGCATTCCGGTTGTGGCAAGTTTGTCGATGTTTGGTGTCTTATAGCCAGTTGCACCATAACAACTCAGATCGCCATATCCCATATCGTCCATAAAAATTATGATGATATTGGGCTTTTTGGCTTCAATGCTTGTTTGTGAATAAACTGTTGCTGAAAAAGACAATAAACCTGCCAGACCCAGGTTAACAGATGCTGAAAGCTTAGCCATTTCCCAATTATTATTATTGTGAATCATTGTTTTGCAATGTTACAGGAATAATCCTGCCATTTAACTTGTTTTGCGGGTTTTGAGTGAAATCAACTATAAAATCCGCCATTTCACTGGCATTAACAGGGGCTTTTGCACCAGGAAAAGCCTCAGAAAACATCTCAGTCTGAACAGCGCCTAATGCCAGGCAATTAAAGGCAATATTCAGGTTATAGTATTCTGCTGCCAGGCATTCTGTTAAAACTGCCAAAGCAGCTTTGGAAGCACTGTAATAAGCTAATCCAGGGTACTTTGAACTTCCCTGAAAACCTCCCATGCTTCCGATATTAACCACATGAGCCTTTTCCGATTTAGTGAGTGCAGGAATTACCAGCCGGATCAAATTAGCAGGAGCGAAAAAGTTTACCTGAAACATTGAATAAATTTCAGCATTTGAGATTTCCCAAAACTTTTTATTAAACAAAATTCCTGCATTGTTAATCAAAATATCAATTTTATCGGCGTCCAGAGTAATTTTATCTGCCAGAATCTTAAGATCCTCTGAAATGCCAATATCACAGGGATAAATAAAAACTTTGCAGTCAGGATTTATATTGCTTATTTCTTTTTTAAGCACTTCAAGGCGAATGAAATCCCTTGCAACCAAATATAGCTTATGATTTGAATTTTTACAATAATTCAGCGCAAGAGCTCTCCCGATTCCTTTTGAAGCACCGGTTATCAGTATGTCCATTTTCCGGAATAAATTAGTTCGATAAAAGTATATCTTTACTGCAAATTTACGGAATCAAATTGCAGGTATTGATAAGATTTTTGCTGATATGAAAAAATGTTTGCTGATATTCTGTTTTACAAGTTTTTCAATTTTACATGGTTATGCACAGGGAGAGAAAAGTCTGAAGGGAGAATTCTTCCTCGCCCCCGATTTTGGGCTGATGCTTGGAACCATTAATCGTATAGAGTTTTCGCCTGTTCTGGGATACAACATCACCGACAGATTCAGTATTGCTGCCGGTTTTAAATATGAGTTTTACAGTAAAACACGGCTTTATAATTACCAGGAACGCGTTAAAACTCACATATATGGTCCCAGAGCATTTGTCAGATATACACTTTTTAAGAATCTGAATGATTTCCTTCCAATCTCAATGAATACAGGTCTTTTTGCCCATCTTGAATCTGAATCCAGCAGTCTGGAAAGAAGGCTTTTTGATTATCCTTCCTTTCCTGAAAATGGAAGATTCTGGTATAGCACACTCCTGGTTGGAGGAGGTATTTCGCAGTATGCTTCTGAACGTATAATGCTAAATGTTTTGGTTCTTTGGGATACCGATGGCGGTTACACTTCGCTTCATAGTAACCCAATCATCAGGTTTGGATTTCAGTTTTATCTAAGACCAAAGACAGAAGATTCAAACTGGTAATTACCCGGATTCTTATTTATAAAGAATTTTACATAGCACGGTTTTGAATTCTGAGCAGAAAACAGTTCCTTTGCGACATTAAAATAAGAAACATATTATTTATATTATGGAAGCAGCAGCAAAAAGAGTAGTTTCGATTATTTATGAATTGAGAAGAAACGATCAGAATGGTGAGATAGTTGAAACCCTTGGCAGGGAAAATCCCCTTACTTTTCTTTTTGGTAGCGGCAATCTCCTGCCAAAGTTCGAAGAAAATTTGACGGGACTAAAAACAGGCCAGAATTTCGATTTCTTGTTATCAAGCGAGGATGCATACGGTCCGGTTCAGGAAAATGCAATTGTTGATGTTCCTATCAGTATTTTTCAGGTTGACGGTAAGACAGATAGCAATCTCCTGCAAGAGGGAAACGTAATACCAATGATGGATAATGAAGGACGCAGGTTAAATGGAGTTGTTAAGAATATTAATGCTGAAACTGTTACCATGGATTTCAATCATCCAATGGCAGGTTCATCACTTCATTTCAAGGGTGAAGTTACGGAAATCAGGGAAGCTACAGAAGATGAAATTCATCACGGACATATTCATCAATCCTGCGGTTGTTCAGGAGGCGGATGTGGTGATGGAAGCTGTTCAGATAAATCTGAAGGCAGTTGCGGTTGCGATGATGGAAACTGTTCAACTGAAAAATCAGAGGCTGGTGGCTGCGGATGTGGTTCACATGAGCAACCTCATGAACACAGTCATTAATAAATAACTTTATTCCTGAATATTCCCGGCTTTTCGTTTAGAGTATAAAACTATTCGTTAAAATCCCCATCAGACAGAACCGGAAATTTTTTTCTGAATTCCATAAGTTCCTTAAGACTTATTGTACAGTTTAGAATCTGTTCGGACGGTTCGTGGACGGCTGTTGAGAGGTAACCCTTTGGGTGAACGACGCAACTTTCGCCAATATAATGAATGTTTTGGCCATCTCTCCCTACCCGATTGATTCCAGCTACAAAACACTGATTTTCAATGGCTCTGGCCCGAAGAAGGATATTCCAGACATGATTTCTCGCTGCTGGCCAGTTGGCCACATATATTAGTAAATCATAAGCATTATTATTCCTTGCCCAAACAGGAAATCTTAAATCGTAACAAATGAGTGGACAAATTCTCCATCCTTTATAATTGATAATTAATCTTTTTTTACCCTTTTCGTAAAACTGGTCCTCCTTTCCCATCGTGAAAAGATGCCTCTTATCGTAGAAAAAAAACTCACCATCCGGATTAACCCAATAAAGTCTGTTGAAGTATTTCTCATTTTCGGAATAAATAAAACTGCCCGTAATGGCATTGTTAAGTTCAGCTGCTTTTGAAACCATCCAGTTAAAAGTATTTCCATTGGAGCTTTCTGCGAGCCTCTTATTGTCCATTGTAAAACCAGTGTTGAACATTTCTGGCAAAAGAATAACATCAGAAGGTAGCTTAATTCTATGCAGGAGTTCATCAAGATGTTGAAGATTGCTATCTGGATCCTCCCAAATAATATCTGATTGAATAATCGTTAAACTAAGTTTTTTATCGTCCATAATATTGCATAAAAAAAAGTCCGGTTACACAAACCGGACCTGTTATGTATTAGATCAAGTTCAAAATCACTTATTTGAAGCATTAATATCAGAATAATATGAGTCCAGAATAGCAGAAAGGAGATAATTGTAGTAAGCCAGATGAAATTTATCAGGGTTTTTTGATTTTCCTTTACCCGTTTTTTTAACAATACTGCTTATAAAACCAAGTTTTGACAGGGAAAGATGAACAGTCCCTTTTGAAAAATCGCCGGCAATATAATAAAACCTATTGTTTTCGGATTTAATGACAGCCGGGAATATGGATTCGATTCCATTATTCCTTAGTATATCAATTCCTTCGTTATTAAGATTAAGATTAAAACTGCTAATCACCTTATTCTTTCCCTGATAGGATATATCAAACCAACCCGTAAAGGCTGCTTTTTCAGGTAAATTATATTGGGCGGCATTATCTGTAGTAGTTTCCACAGTTGGAAAATCAGAATTCATATATTTTTCTGCAGGGAGTACAATAATTCGTTTTTGTCCCAGATTCAGGAGAATTATTCCCGGACCTGAAAAATCCCAATCAGCCGAATAATTCTGTTTGTACAGATCGAATAAACTGGCTGAAACCGGTTCGTTAATTTCTTCCTTAGCCAAATTTTCATAGTACTTACCATTCCATCCAAGAGAATAAATATCAAGCAATTGTTCAGTGTTGTAGCGCACCAAATCTTCGGTTGGAGAAGAAAAAAAATTGAATTCGGCAATCACTAATTTCTGATAATTTAGCATTTCTTTCAGAAGGAAGTAATCATTCTGGTTAAACCCTCCATAAACAGAATTTTTGTTAGTCTTTTTTGGGTTACGGGTTAATTCAACACCTTTATTATCAAGAAATATCAGCGCATCGAAATTCTTAGCCAGAGAACTTATTTCTTCGAGTTTATAAGATTTAATTTTTCTACTATCATCTAATGCATCAGGGTAATGACCATAGTAATCAGTTTTATAACTATAGGAATACCCCAGAGAATCAACATATTTATCAAAATTCAATGCCCAGATAAGGGTTTTTAACTCATTATTTGCAATATTCTCTACTGATTTATTGATTAATACCAGATCAATAGTTTTACTCTTTTTCATTATCCAGAATAGTCTTCCGGTAAAGGGAAGTACAATAATGATAACCAACATAACAATCAAAAACCTATAGGTTTTCATAGTATTGCGGATTAAAATGTTGACTAAATGTACAAAAAAAATAAAGAAAGAAAAAAAAACCTCAATTAATGATATATTTCAGTCAATAGAATTTGGTTTGGGTTAAATTTTACAATTAGAAAAGGAATAAATTAAAAAGTTTTTTACTTTTATAGCGAGTGTTTTGCATGATTTTTGAACAGATTATTCTAAACTAATAAAACAAAAATATGGGCCTTCGTTTTATCATTCAATCTCTTACCTTCATTTTGCTTTGTTTCAATATTTTTGTTGTTTCAGGGCAGAAAGATCCTTCGAAAAATCCGAATTACGGACCCGACAGCATTTCCAGGGTTGCCTGTGCAAATGATTTATCGACGGTAGCTGAATACATGAAAATTAATCTGTCAGAGTATGCCCTTCCTGCATGGAGAAATGTTTTTGAGAATTGCCCGGCTTCCAGCAAAAACATCTATATAAACGGAGTTAAAATATTTCAGGAACTTATTGAAAAAACCAAAGATCCTGTTTTGCAATCATCATATTTTGATACTCTTATGATGGTTTATGATAAGAGAATTCAGTATTTCGGGGAAGAAGGGCAAGTATTAGGCAGAAAAGGAAAGGATATCATGCGTTACAGAAGTCAGGATTTTGAAAAAGCCTATCAGACACTTTTATTATCAACTGAAAAATCAGGAAATGAAACAGACCCTGGAGTATCTGTAGGGCTTATAGAAACTGGCGTTCTCATGTTCAAGGCAGGGAAATTATCATCCAAAGAATTGGTTGAAAAATACATTTTAATTGCAGATATTACTGAAAATCAAACAAATAAAGGAGGTAAAGCCGAAACGGCAGAACTCGTATTTACCAGAATTAATGCTGCTCTGTTGAAAGCCGGAATAAACAATTGTGCTGAACTTGAAATCACATTCCGGGATAGACTTAACTCCGGTTCAGTAAATGCCCTTCTCTTAAGCTTTTTAAATGAACTCTTTATTGGTTCAGGATGTGAGAATTCTGATTTCTTTGGAGAAGTGAATGAAAAACTATTTTTAATTGAACCAAACCCCGACAGAGCCTATTCACTTGCATGGCATTATATAAGAAAAGAAAAATTTACAGAAGCGGTTTCTTATATGAAGAAAGCTATTGAAATTGAAACCGATATGGAAAAACAGGCTCATTATTATTATCAAATGTCCATTATTTGTAATACCAAAATGAACCTTCAGAAAGAGGCTGTTGAATATGCTTCAAAATCTATCAGTCTCTTACCCACATGGGGTGAACCCTATTTTGTAATTGCCAATGCCTATATTTTGGGAAGCAAGGAGTGTTTTGATGGTCCTTTTGAAAGAAGTAGTGTATATTGGGTGGCAGTTGATAAATGCATAAAAGCTAAAGCAATTGATAAGAATATTGAAGAAAAAGCAAACAACTTAATAGCAGAATATTCCAGATTTTTCCCGGATAACGAAGAAGTATTCTTCAGAAGTCTGCAGGAAAACAGCGATTATACAGTAGGATGCTGGATAAATGAGAAAACATATGTAAGAGTCAGAAAATAATTGTTAAGGTTCAAACTTATATCCTATACCCTTAACGGTTTTTATTCTGTTATCACCAATTTTTTCTCTTAGTTTTCTTATGTATACATCAATGGTTCTGTCGCTTACTACAATTTCCGATCCCCATAAATGCTGAAATATCTCTTCCCTTGTAAATAAGCGGGAAGGTTTTGATGTCAGCAAAGTGAGCAGACTGAACTCTTTTTTAGGAACATCAATTTCTAAGCCATTAACTACAATCAGGTGCCTCAATTTGTCAATGATCAGGTTTCCATGTGAAACTCTTTCAGAAGGATTATGTTGATTCACAAAATCAGGTTTACCAGTACGTTTCAGTAAGGCCATAATCCTACTGATGAGAACCTTAGGACGGATAGGTTTTGTAATATAATCATCTGCACCGGCTGAAAATCCTGCAATCTGTGAAAAGTCTTCTGCCCTTGCAGTTAGGAAAGCAATTATTGTATCGGTTAATCCTGGTAATGCACGAATTTGTTCACAGGTTTCTATTCCATCCATTTCAGGCATCATAATATCCAGAAGAATCAGGTGAGGCTGGAATTCTTTGGCAATTTTTACAGCAGTTATTCCGTTTCTGGCTGAACTGACGTTAAAACCTTCTTTTTTGAGGTTATAGGTTACAAATTCAACAATATCCTCTTCATCATCAACCACAAGGATTTTATAATTACTCTGAATCATTTTTTGCTTATGTTTTAATTCACCCAAATTTAAGAGCAGCGAATTAAGGAATTGTTAAGTTAGTTTTATTAAAGAAACAATTTTTAAGATAGGTATTCTTTAAAAGACTTAACATTCTATTCACATTAAGTTAGGATTAGTTTAATAAGACTATGGTTAAAAAAGGATAATATTGGAATTTGCTATCTTACATTAAAAATAATGGAATACTATTACCTTCTAATTGTTGTAATACTCTTTATCTTAGCCATTTCCGATATTATTGTAGGGGTGAGCAATGATGCAGTTAATTTTTTGAATTCGGCAATCGGCTCCAAGGCTGCGCCGTTTAAGGTAATCATTCTTGTAGCTGCAATTGGTGTTATTATTGGTGCGAGCTTTTCAAATGGAATGATGGAAGTTGCCAGAAAGGGAATGTTTAATCCCGAAATGTTTCTTTTTAATGAGATTATGATCATTTTTCTGGCAGTAATGCTTACTGATATTATTTTACTTGATTTTTATAATACATTCAGCCTGCCTACGTCAACAACCGTTTCCATTGTATTTGAACTTCTTGGCGCTTCAGTTGGAATATCAGTAATCAAATTGTCAAAATCCGCTGAAGGCTTAGGAAGCCTGTCGTCATACATAAATTCAGACCGTGCATTAGGAATTATTTCAGGGATTTTTGTATCCATTTTTATTGCATTTACCGTGGGCGCAATAATTCAATGGGTTATCCGCATGCTTTTTACCTTTAAGATAACAAAAACCTTAAAATACTGGGGAGGAATCTGGGGAGGCATTGCATTTGCAATGATTGTGTACTTTCTTCTGGTTAAAGGAATCAAAGGAACATCCTTTATGTCGGATGAGTCAATTGCACTTATTCAGAATAATTCATTTAAAATACTGGTAATAAGCATAATAGGAGGATCACTTGTTTTTCAGACTCTGATCATGTTTACCAAAGTCAACATTCTGAAAATAATTGTCCTCTTTGGTACATTTGCACTGGCAATGGCTTTTGCAGGTAATGACCTTGTTAATTTCATAGGGGTTCCTCTTGCCGGGTATGAATCTTTCAGGGCATTTACAGCATCCGGACTGGAACACAATCAGATGTTTATGGAAATCCTTACCCACCCGGTTAAAACACCAACCTTGTTCCTTTTAATTGCAGGTCTGATTATGGCTGCTACGCTACGCTTTTCCAAAAAAGCCAGAGCTGTTATAGCAACCACAATTGATCTTAGCAGACAGGATGATGGTGTGGAAAGATTCGAATCCAGTGCTCTTGCAAGATTCCTTGTTCGCTGGTCAATGGAATTAGGGGCATTTTTTGAAAGGATTACTCCAAATAAAATCATTTCAATAATTGATAAGCGATTTGACCAGTCTGTGCTTAAAACCAAGGAAAAAAAGCAACAGGATATTCTTGCATTTGATCTGGTAAGGGCTTCTGCCAACCTTGTTGTAGCAAGTATACTAATTTCTTTTGGCACTTCCTTAAAACTCCCTCTTTCAACTACCTATGTCACATTTATGGTTGCCATGGGATCTTCTTTTTCAGACCGATCGTGGGGACGGGAAAGTGCTGTGTATAGAATTACCGGAGTACTTACAGTAATAAGCGGATGGTTTCTTACCGCTTTTATTGCCTTAAGTGCTTCGTTTATGGTTGCAATTTCAATCTATTACGGAGGAATCGTTGCAATTCTAATATTAGTAACTATTGTTATTTTATTGATTCTCAGGTCGCAGGCAATTTTCAATAAGAGAGAAAAAGAAAACAACTCAGATAAACAACTTCAGATTGGAAAAGCAGAAACTGAAAATATTTTTGAAAACTGCTCAGAAACTGTAAAAAGTATTATTATCAGCATTTCCAAATTGTATTATATATCAATTTTAAATTTCACCAGGGAAAATCGTAAGGAACTTACTGAAGTAAAAAAGGATATTAAAGATCTAAATCAGGAAACCAAGAACCTGAAAAAAGGTCTTTTTAGGACTATCAGAAAACTTGAAGAGGAAGAAATAGAATCAGGACATTATTATGTCCAGGTTTTGGATTATATCCGCGAAGCGACTAATAGTCTGCAATTTGTTATCACGCCAATTTTTAGTCATGTTGACAATAATCATCCTCCTCTTCCAAAAGATCAGGAAAAAGAGCTCCTGCAGTTTAGTGAAAAAATGTCTGAATTTTTTAATTACGCACTTAATATTCTTAAAAACAATAAGTTTGAAAACATTTCAGAGCTTATAAAACTCAGAAACGAGATTATTAATCAAACCATTGTGTTAAAGAAAAATCAGATCCAATATCTTAAAAATCAAGGTAAAGGAACAAAAGTCAGTTTAGTTTTTCTGGAGATTATGACTGAATCAAAAAACCTGGTCTTATTTGTAACGAATGTTTTACAGGCTCAAAAGGAATTTGTAGAACATTCCCGAAATACTGAAGGTGGGCAGATAGGTTAGTGAGTGAGTTTGGGGAGTTTGTTAATGGGTGAATTTATATCCGACTCCTTTAATTGTTTTTATATATTCGTCTCCAAGTTTTTCCCGGAGTTTTCTGATATGAACATCAATTGTGCGATCTCCTACAATAATGTTGTCTCCCCAGACCTGATGAAAAATGTCTTCGCGGGTGAATACTCGTTCCGGTTTTGAATACAATAAATTAAGCAATTCGAATTCTTTTTTTGGCAAAACAAGTTTCTTGCCTTTAACAATAACCAGATAGCGTTCTTTATCGATTATAATATCCTCAGGTATCAATTCTATATTTTCGGGATGGGAATCTGATTCACTGTATCTTTTGAGGAGTGCTTTTACCCTGCTAACCAATAGTTTAGGTTTAATAGGCTTTGTTATATAATCATCTCCACCTGCATCAAAGCCTGCAATCTGTGAATAGTCTTCGCCTCGTGCAGTAAGGAACGCAATCAAACAATCCCTGAGGCCGTCCATTTTGCGCATGTGTTCACAGGTTTCTATACCATCCATTACCGGCATCATTACATCAAGTAATATCAGGTGAGGAAGAACTTTTTGTGCAAGTTCTATAGCCTCCTGTCCGTTTCCTGATTTATAAATCCGGAAACCCTCTTTTTCAAGATTATATCCAAGGAATTCAAGAATATCCTTTTCATCATCCACCAATAATATTTTGAATTTACTGCAATCCATAATGAATAAAGTTGATAATGTTTCAGCAATAATACCAGCTAAAGATAATTCAAAATCCTAAGAATTAGGTAATTTAGTTAAAGTAAAACCAATTGAGAGGCTTACCGGTTTGATAGGATTAGTAGTAAATCCAAATAATTGAAATCACAATAACCGTGGGTCAATTTATTGGAAACCATTAATTTGATTGGGAATCCGGTTATGATTTAGAAATTAAGAGAATAATCAGGACTCAGGCTTTCGGAGCAAGGGTCTTAATACCAGCCGGAACTGACTTATCAATGACGCTCAGTTTTATAGTAAAATCTGAGGAACTGCCATTGGCACATATACCTGTAACAATTTTTCTTTTATATGATATGTAATCAGCTGATATCGAATAATCACCCGGAATTACATTTTCAAATGAGAAATTACCATCAAAATCAGAATAGATTAACTTATCAGATCCGAGTAATTTAATTTCAACTCCTGAAAGGCCCTCCCCTGTTTTCTCATCAATTACTTTTCCTTCAATTATGAATTCTGAGGCATTTGGAATCTGAGTATCAGGTCCGATAGCATATAGAATTGATGAGCTAAAAAGAACCAGAACAAAAAAGAGGTATTTCATTACAATTATTTTTGTCAAATGTAAACCTCACATCTTAATTCAGTTTTAGCTTAACCTGAGATTAACATTATATTTATCTTAAGTTAATCTTAATTCAAGAGGATATTCTTAACATTGTCCCTGCTAAAACCTAATCCGATGAACAGAATTGTCCTAAAAAGCTTCCTCACAGTTTTGCTGGTACTTATTTCAAATTATTCCATCGGTCAGGATACAAAACCTTCGGGCAAATCCTCCCTGCGTGTATTCAGCGATTTTAAGCAAGGAATAAAATCAAATGATCATTCTTCCGCATTTGAAGTTAAAAGGGTTTATCTTGGCTATTCCGGAAGTATAAGCGAACATTTCAGCGCGGAAGTGAAGCTCGATATCGGGAGTCCTGAAGATTTATCCCAATATAGCCTTATCCGGCGATATGCCTATTTTAAAACTGCTGCCCTCACATTTAAAAAAGATAGAATTACTGCGTATTTCGGATTATTCGATATGTTGCAGTTTAAAACTCAGGAACAATTCTGGGGATACCGTTATATTGCCAAATCATTTCAGGACGAATATAAATTTGGATTCAGCGCAGATCTCGGCGCTGGTCTGAGGTACCGGATAAATGATTTTCTGGAAGCGGACATCGTAGTTTCAAATGGTGAAGGATACAATAACCTCCAGACTGACGATAGCTATAATACCGGTATTGGTTTAACATTTAAGTCCGAATCAGGAATAATATTACGATCCTATTTTGATTTCATTAAAAAGGAAATCCGTTCAAACGATATAATATGCTTTGCAGGCTACCAGACAAGTAAATACCGTTTTGGGGCAGAGTATAATTCTAAATTTAACAGTTCATTTCTGGAAAATCATAATCTAACCGGCTATTCTTTTTATGGTACTTATGTTATCAATGAACAATGGGAATTATTTGGAAAGTATGATATCCTCCGATCCAATGTGCTGGATGAAGAAACTCAGCCATGGAACCTGTCAAAAGACGGAAGTGCAATTATAACAGGGGTTCAATTTAAACCGGTAACAGGAATATTTCTTTCAATAAATTATCAGGATTGGGTTGCATATGCACAAAACGGAATGGATAAGGCGTATTTATTTTTCAATCTGCAATTCGAATTATGAAACCATCAATTAGATTACGGTTTGAATCGGTTTAATATTTTTTCACTGAATTACTAGTCAATAAATCAACATGAAATCAATTCTTTTAGGTTCATTACTATTTCTTCTGGTAAGTACTTCCTGCAGAAAGGGAGACTACTTTCTGACAAATAAGCAGCTTATCAATGATAATGGAGGTGGAACAGGTACAGTTACATGGACTGCAGATAAGGTTTATTTGCTTGACGGATTTGTTTTTGTAAACGACGGGCAAGTACTTACGATTGAGCCAGGAACTGTAATTCAGGGGAAAACTGGTCAGGGCAGTTTAGCCAGTGCACTTATTGTTTCGCGGGGAGCCAAAATTATTGCTGAAGGCCATTCAGACAATCCAATTGTGTTTACTGTTGAGGGTGACGATTTAGAGGGATCTGTTCCCTTAAATGCATCGGGGCTGTGGGGTGGACTTATAATTCTGGGAAATGCTATTGTGAATACCAGTTCAGGTGAATCGTTTATTGAAGGACTTCCGATTAGTGAACCCAGAGGATTGTATGGTGGAAACAATGATGATGACAATTCCGGGATTCTTCAATATGTATCGATTAGGCATGGAGGTACCAATATTGGAGAAGGAAATGAGATAAATGGTTTAACACTTGGAGGTGTTGGCCGGAAAACCATTATTGACCATATTGAAGTGGTTTCGAATGCTGATGACGGCATTGAATTTTTTGGCGGTACTGTTAATTGTAGCAATATTGCTATTGCTTATTGCGGAGACGATGCATTCGATTTTGATGAGGGATATACCGGAAAATGTCAGTTTTTGCTGGGGATTCTTGATGTGGTAAAAGGTGATCACGTTGCTGAACACAGTGGTGCAGCCGATCCTGCGGCGGGGAAACTATTTTCACACTCAGATATTTACAATGCAACATTTGTAGGCCGATACCCTGCAACTGAAACAAATCTTGTTTACTTCGATCAGAATGCAGGCGGAATATATAAAAACTCAATTTTTCTTAATTCCTGGAACGGTATCGGAATAGAGTATAAATCTACTGGAAGTAGTTTTGATATTTGGGAAGAGAATGAACTGGTAATTGCAAATAATATATTTTATCAGTTTTCTTCAAATGATCCGGACAGCATAATTAAATTATTCCCTTACAACGAATCACTGGCTGTGCAACAAAGTAAACTTTCGGCTTATTTTCACGATGCGGAAAATGAAATCCTTGACCCTGATTTCTCAATTACGGTAAATAATTACCAATTGCTGCCATCAAGTACTGTTTTTGAAAATATGGCAATCTATAGTTCTGCCTGGTTCGAGCAGGTAACTTATAAAGGCGCATTCGGATCAAAAAACTGGCTTGAAGGCTGGTCGTATTTGTGGAAAGAAAATGTTGTAAAATAATTCTTTACATACCAACTCCGATGCCTCAGGATAAATGCTCTTCTCTCAGAAGATCAAAAATAGTTTTAACCGGAGAAAAAGTTTCAACCGGAACATCCACAAAAAATGTCAGCCAGCCTGCCATAGAGCCATTCCATAGACCTGGTAATTCCAAGGCTTTAAGGGTATTGCTTCCCTGAGATTTCAGGGCAATAAATGCCATATCAGGATCCCTGTAATCCTCCAGTTTAAACTTTTCTCCCCTGAAAGATGAAGTATAACAAACCATATCAACCGGATTGAAGTGTGTCGCCTCTCCAAAAATCTTATTTTGTTGGGGATCCACGAGATTTACCTGAGAGCTTTCCACAACCTGTTTGGATATGTTTCCATTTTTATCAGAGATCCAGAAAGGACCACCTCCCGGTTCACCTACATTTTTTACCATACCGCAAACTCTGACAGGTCGGTTCAGTATATTCTTAACATTCTTAACAAATTCATTATCTGCACATTTAACTAATTCTGCTGCAGATGTCGTTGATATATAAAGATTTACAAAATCATGAATTTCGTTTTTAAGTTCTTCGGAATAACCTTCTTCCAAACGTGACAATAATCCATGAATCTTATGAATTCTCTCAATCAGGATGCCCCCCAACAGCTCTTTATAACTAACTCTTAATTTCTTAGTCTTGTCAGGTGAAACATTATCAATATTCCCGACAAATATCATTTGCTCATCAATATCCTGCATATTTTCAAGAAGTGCTCCATGTCCGCCAGGGCGGAATAGAATTTTGTTATCCTGAACAAACGGATTATTGTCCAAATCAACAGCTAATGTATCTGTTGAAGGTTTCTGAACAGAGAAGTCTACCCTGAAGTTTGTATTATATTTTGATGAATATTTTTTTATTAATTCATCTGCAAGTGTCTCAAATAGTTTCTTATGCTCAGCGGAAACTGTAAAATGCATTTTTATAACATTGTTACGATCCCCCAGAAATCGGGAAGCTTCAACAAAATGCTCCTCGAATGCAGTTCTTGTTTCGTCGGAATACCTGTGAAATTTTAAAAGTCCTTTAGGTAATTCCCCATATGATAAACCACTGCCCGAAAGTAAAACATCCAATAACTCGGCATATTTTTCTGATTTGATCATTGACTCAGGATCCTTGCCCTTTTCCTTGCACACTTTTACCAAATCATCATAAAAGGGATAGGTTTTTAAGTCTCTATAAAACTTTTCAATTTCAGGTAGTTTCGTGAAAACCACTGAAGGATCATGTGAATTATTTATAAACTCGGTTTTTGCTTCGAAAAGCTGTTTAAACATTCGTGAAGCAGCACCAGATGCCGGTACAAATTTCATGATTGAAATCTGTTTTTTTTCTTTCCTGAAGAGTTCCTTATAATAATCAATTTCTTTTTGCCCGAAAATCTCAATTCCATCGTTTGGGACAGCGGGTCTGACAAGTCTGACTGGAGCAATTCCTCTTTTAAATATGCCCAATTGCTGCAATGCCTGTTCCTGAGTTATTCCCCTGTCTGACAATTGCTTAAGCTGTGATTGTGTAAACATATCTTTCTTGTTTATTCCAATGTTACTGACTATTCAGATACTTCTGGCAAGCGTCTCTGCCGGCTTCAAAAGCAAGTATATTTATTTTTATTAATTCCTCCCCCTTTTTCTGAAATATTTTACGAATCCCGGCATGAAAATTATCAATTGAAATTGGTATAAACTTACTGGCTGCACCTAGCATAACAATATTGGATGATCGGACTGAACCAAGTTTGCCTGCAATTTCATTTGCATTTATGGTTATATGCTTAGAGATTCTCCTTATTTCCTGAAGAATGATTTGTTGGTCAGGATAATTACCGATGTTAATGAAAGCTTCGGTGTTTGTAACCAGCCATCCATCTTTTGACAGCCATGGAATATATCGTAACGATTCCATAGGTTCAACAGAAAGTATTAGATCTGCCTGACCCATGGGAATAAGGTCAGATGCAATTTCAGCATCTGATATCCTGAGGTGAGACTGTACGGCACCCCCTCTTTGGCTCATACCATGAACTTCAGCCTGTTTCAGGAAAAGATTATCCTCAAGAGCTGCCAAACCAATTGATGCTGCAATGGAAAGGATTCCCTGTCCACCTACCCCTGCTAAAATTATATCTGACTTCATATATACTATTCTTTAGATTCCCTGTGTTTTCTGGCTGCTGTCTGAATACATTCCCTTTCAGCAATTATTACAGATACACCCTCAAATGCAAGTTCCTTCTCTATAATCCGGATATTATCTTCCTGGTTTCGTTTTAGAGGGATCAGAGTTATAATATGTTCGGGATGCACACCGATACCTGCAACAATCTGACTAATCCTTCCGGTTGCAGAAGATTTCTGTCCTCCGGTCATGCCGGTTGTACTATTATCGGAAATAATTACGGTTATAGCTGTTCCTTCGTTCACAACATCAAGTAAGCCGGTCATACCTGAATGTGTAAAAGTAGAATCGCCTATTACTGCAACAACAGGAAATAAGCCCGCATCTGCCGCTCCTTTGGCCATGGTAATAGAAGCACCCATATCAACGCATGAATTTATCGAATCGTATGGAGCGAGGGCACCAAGAGTATAACAACCAATATCAGAAAACACTCTTCCTTTTCCATATTTTTCAATAGCCTGATTCAGAGCCAGATAAACATCAGCATGACTACATCCCTTACAAAACGCAGGTGGTCTGGATGTTACAATCTCCGGAACTGCAGATATCGGGGGTTGGGAAATATTTAAGGCTTTTGCGACAATATTTGGATTCAATTCACCATCTCTGGGAAGGCGACCGTTTAATCTTCCATTAATTTTATAGGGAATATCAAAAACCCCCAGTAAGGATTCTTCAACTATTGGAAAACCTTCTTCAAGAATAAGCAGTTTATCGGTTTCTGCAGCAATTCTCTGAAGAAGTTTTACAGGCAAAGGGTATTGATTAATTCTTAAAACAGGGTAATTCAATTTGCCGGAAATTTCATTTTCACGATAATAATTGTAAGCAAGTCCGCAGGCAACTATCCCTATAGACAGGTTTGTTCCCTTCAAATATTGATTATTTCCCGAGTTTTCACTTTCGTCGAGGAATCCTTCCTGAGCTTTCAAAAGTGATTTATAACGAACCCGTGCAATTGAAGGTAATAAGATAAATTGCATAAGATCGTCTGGTAATTTTAGACTGTTTTGTTTTTTCTTAACTCCAGCCTGAACTCCGGCTCTCGAATGCGAAAGACGAGTGGTTATCCTTAACATTACCGGAAACCTGTACTTTTCAGACAAGTCAAAACCATAATGAACCAAATCGTAGGCCTGCTGTTGGGTTGAAGGTTCAAGTACAGGGAGCATGGCGAACTTCCCATAAAACCGTGAATCCTGCTCATTCTGAGATGAATGCATTGAAGGATCATCTGCCACAACAATTATCAATCCTCCATTTACACCTGTTATTGCCGAATTCATAAACGGATCTGCTGCTACATTCAGACCAACATGCTTCATACATACCATTGCTCTTTTTCCGGAATATGACATTCCTAATGCTGCTTCCATCGCAGTTTTCTCATTAGAAGACCATTGGCAATGAATAGCTTTTGCCGATGCTTCTTTCGAGTTCTGAACATACTCTGTAATTTCAGTGGAAGGCGTACCGGGATATGCATATATGCCTGAAAGACCAGCGTCAATAGCGGCCTGAGCTATAGCTTCATCACCCAGTAAATGATATTTTTGCATACTGAATTTATAATTTTGATTCAAAATTAGAAAAAGAATAATGACTTCCAGATGTTGTTAAATAGAAAAGGAAAGTGCCGGGTAAGCCCACTTTATTTTTGACTATTAATTTACCGGGAGTTTTAGTAAAAAACTGTAATTACTATCCTTCTGCTTCCACCATTATTCCTGAATTCACATAAATAAATGCCCTGCCAGATGCCGGTATTTAGATGGCCATTTGATATTGGCAGGTTTATGGAAGAGCCGAACAGGGAAGCTTTAATATGTGCCGGCATATCATCTGACCCTTCAAGGATATGAGTATAGGTGGGATGATTTTCAGGGATCAGTTTATTCATAAACGACTCCAGATCATATCTGACATCGGAATCCGCATTTTCATTCAGACTAAGCGCTGCAGATGAGTGTTTGATAAAGATATTCAAAAGACCCGACTCAGGAATGAAATCCAACTCCCCCAAAATAATATCCGTAATCAAATGGAATCCTCTTTTAAACGGTGGCAGCTGAATTTCCTTCTGGTAAATCATAAAACAAATTTGGATATCAAAAATACGGAGAATTAGTCAATAATATGAACATAGGCCGGAATTGAATTTTTTAGCTATTTTTGGAAATCTTTTGACGTAAATACACCCGATGAGAATTAAAGCACTTTTTTTTCTTTTTTTTATTTTTTGTTTAATTCAATCTTCAATAGCACAGGATATAAAGCTTATTCAGTTTTCCGGTGTCATCCGGAGTCTGAAAAACGAAAATATCCCGGATGTAAATATTATAAATATTCACCTGCAAACCGGTTCCACGAGTAATGATAAGGGTATGTTTTCTTTTATTGTCGGCCCTTCCGATTCAATTCTTTTCAGAGCAGTGGGATATAAAAATACACTGGTAATAATTCCCGATAGTATAAATCTGGCTCATTATCCCCGTGATGTTTATATGCTCGGCGACACAATACATTTTGCTGAGCTGAAGATTTTTCCCTGGAAAACCTACGATGAATTCAAAGTGGCTTTTTTACGTCTTGAATTAAAAGAAGATGATGAGCAAAGGGCATATAAGAATATTGCCATTATCAAGGCTCAGCTCAATATGGATTTTGAGCCTGATGCCGACCTTTCATTTCGCTATACAATGCAACAGCATTATGACAAGATTTATTATGCAGGGCAATACCCAAGTATTCCCATATTCAACCCTCTCAACTGGGCTAAGTTTTTCAGTTCGGTTAAAAACGGAGATTTTAAACGGGATGATTAGTATTTCGATACAATCAGAAGACAAAAGTTAGCAGATCTTATACGATTTTACCAAATCAAACAATTTTTTTGGGAATTATAAGTTTATTTGTTTTTAGATTGAAATGATGAATCAAGGTCGATACCTCTTACATACACTCATTTTTCTTACCCTCTTTACCTCTGCTGGTTTAGCTCAGGGAACAATTTACGGTACAATTAAAGATAGCGACGGAAAAGCAATTTTTCTGGCAAATATTGCAGTTAAAGAATTCAATCTGGGGACCATGAGTGATGAAGAAGGAAATTACGTGCTGCAGATAAATGAGACCGGTTCCCTTACTCTGGTTGCATCTTGTGTTGGATTTCTGAATAAGGAAATTGTTATTGAGAACCTTAAAGACAGTAGAAAAGAACTTAATTTTATTCTTGAAGCAAATATAGCTCAGTTTGATGAGGTTTCCGTAAGTGCAAGGTATGAAAGAGCAACCGCATTCAGCCGTATAGATTTAAAGGATATGCAACTCGTACCTAATACCACAGGCGGAATTGAGTCACTGATAAAAACATTGCCCGGAGTATCATCAAACAATGAACTAAGCTCTCAATACAATGTCAGAGGAGGTAATTTTGATGAAAACCTCATCTATGTTAATGATATTGAGATTTACAGACCTTTTCTTGTTCGTTCCGGTCAGCAGGAAGGACTAAGTTTTGTTAATTCCGATATGATTTCCTCGATACGCTTTTCTGCCGGTGGTTTTGATGCCAAATTTGGAGATAAAATGTCATCTGTACTTGACATTACATACAGAAATCCGAAAAGTTTCGGGGGATCTTTTTCCGGAAGTCTTTTAGGGGGAACTGTACACCTTGAAGGAACAGATAAAAGCAAGAAGTTTACCTATCTTACCGGGGTCAGATATAAAACAACTTCTTATCTGTTAAACAGCCTTGAAACTTCAGGTGATTATTCCCCGAAATTTACCGATTTTCAAGGACTTTTCACATATTCACTATCCAGGAAAAGTGAAGTGAGCATTTTAGCCAATATGGCCATTAACCAATATAATTTTGTTCCCAAAGCGAGAAATACTGAATTCGGAACATCAAGCACACCGCTGAATCTTGTTATTTACTATGAAGGTCAGGAAACCGACAGGTTCGATACTTATATGGGGGCATTATCCTATAAGTACAGCCCGAAACCTAATTTCTGGATGAAGTTTATTACATCTGGCTTTAATACTTCGGAAAGCGAAACTTTTGACATTCTTGGTGAATATTACATCAACGAATTGGATAATACTATAGGCTCTGAAACATATGGTGATAGTATTCTGAATATAGGGATCGGGGGATTTCTGAATCATGCAAGAAATTATCTGAATGCTTACGTTTTTTCAACCAATTATATTGCCGATTACACCACAGAAAACCATAAGATAAGGTGGGGAGCGGGATATCAGTACAATAGCATTTCTGACAAGTTAAGTGAATGGGAAATGGTAGATTCAACCGGCTTTACGGTTCCGGCAGACAATGAATCACTTGAACTCAATTACGTTGTAAAATCGAAAAATGACCTTATTTCATCCAAGCTTACAGCATATTTTCAGGACACCTGGGCTTTCAGGGGAATAGGTAATGAATATTATCTCACTACCGGGTTAAGGCTAAGTTATCTTGATTTAAATCAACAGGTACTTTTCAGTCCAAGACTCAGTTTTTCGGTAAAGCCTGATTGGGAAAAGGATATAATGTTTCATGTATCAAGCGGAGTGTATTATCAGCCACCGTTTTACAGGGAGATGCGGAATCCTGAAGGAATCCTTAATAAGGGGCTTAAATCACAACGTTCAATTCATTTTGTTGCCGGAGGTGATTACATTTTTAAAGCATGGGAAAGGCCATTTAAGTTTACTGCCGAACTGTATTATAAAGATCTGGCAAACCTGGTACCTTATAAGGTCGATAACGTGCGAATCAAATACTCCGGAGCCAATCTTGCCAGTGGTTATGCTGCAGGAATTGACATGAAGATAAATGGTGAATTTGTTAGAAATGCTGAATCCTGGGTAAGTTTGTCGGTTATGCAAACAAGGGAGGACATTGAAGGGGACTTCTATTTTATTACCCAAAACAATATATCTAAGAGAATTGAGCCAGGTTATTATCCCCGTCCGACAGATCAGCTTTTTAATTTTGGTTTGTATTTTCAGGACTATCTTCCGAATAACCCGGATTACAAGGTCCATCTTAATTTTCTATATGGAAGCAGATTGCCATACAGTTCTCCGGGAAATAACAGATACGACGAAATGTTCAGAATTCCACCCTATCGCAGGGTTGATATCGGATTTTCCAAAATCCTTAAGAAAGAAGGAACAATGCTTCCTGCCGGAAATCCCCTTAAACACTTCACCAATATCTGGATTAGTGCGGAGATCTTTAACTTACTCGACATCAACAATACAATCTCATACCTTTGGGTAAGGACCATTTCGAATCAGCAAAATGTACCGGGTGTTTTTGCAGTACCTAATTATCTGACTTCCAGAAGATTTAACATTAAACTTAGTGCAAAATTCTAATCAGGGCTTCCCCATTTTCCATTAAAAACGAACTCCCCTATCTCTTTTCTTACCCTTGGTGCGTTTGCCTTTCTCTGCAATTCTTCCGATAATAATAAAGAGTCACCCGGATATCCTATGGCAATCATTGCCCCAGGTTCGAATCCGTCAGGAATACCGAATACCTCTCTTGCCTTATCGGCATCATATCCGCCCATTGGATGCGTATACAATCCCAAAGAAGTTGCCTGTAGCAAAAGATTAGCTGTTGAAAGCCCAAGATCATGAAATGCAAAGTGATTAATTCTGCCTTTTTCTTTATTTTTTACTTCTGCTACTGATAAAACCAGAACATCTGCCCTTCCGGCCCATTGTTGGTTACTAACTGTAAGGAGATTGAAAAGGACTGAATATCCGGGATCCTTTCTGGAAGCATAAATATATCTCCATGGCTGACTATTAAAACTTGACGGCGCTAGTCCGGCGGCCTCAAATAATGTGAAAAGTTTTTCTTTTTCTACTGGTTCCGATGAAAAAGCAAACTGACTTTTTCTGTTCAGGAAAAGCGAATTGACTAATGGTTTTTTTTTCATTGCTATTAATTATTAAATCATCCTTGCCTGTTAAAATTATTTATCGCCCCTTATTCAATGATAATAAATTGAACATGGAATTTAGCAATAAAAAGACATTCTAAGAAAATATTGATTAATTTCGCTTGAAATTCTTAATAAAAATTAATTAACCATAAACTCATTTTAGAATGAATAGTCAGGATTATATTAACAGAGAAGATAAATACGGTGCACATAATTACCACCCCCTGCCCGTAGTTCTTGATAAAGGGGAAGGTGTTTTTGTCTGGGATGTAGATGGAAAGAGGTATTTTGATTTTCTTTCAGCCTACTCAGCGGTCAATCAGGGTCATTGCAATCCCACGATTGTTGAAGCAATGATAGCTCAGACAAAAAAGCTTACATTAACATCAAGGGCATTTTATAATAGTGTACTGGGTGAATATGAGGAATTTGTCACCAAATTTTTTGGCTACGACAAAGTATTACCAATGAATTCAGGTGCAGAAGGCGATGAAACAGCACTTAAGCTTTGCCGCAAATGGGCTTACGTAAAAAAAGGTGTTCCCGAGAATCAGGCAAAAATAATTGTTTGCGAGAATAACTTCCACGGCAGAACAATTACGATTGTCTCAATGTCAACCGATCCCGATTCATATAAAGGTTTTGGTCCCTTTACGCCCGGTTTTATTAAAATCCCATATAATGATATTCCTGCCCTTAAGAAGGCTCTTGAAGATCCAACTGTTGCGGGTTTTCTTGTAGAACCTATTCAGGGCGAAGCCGGAGTATATGTTCCGGATGACGGATATTTGCGTAAAGCATATGATCTCTGTAAATCTAAGAATGTATTGTTTATAGCCGATGAGGTACAGACAGGTATTGGGAGAACAGGTAAATTACTTGCATGTGATCATGAGGGAGTAAGACCCGACATTTTAATCCTTGGTAAGGCATTATCAGGAGGATTATATCCTGTTTCAGCTGTTCTGGCAGATAATGATATCATGCTTGTTATTAAACCCGGTGAACATGGATCAACTTTTGGAGGTAACCCTGTTGCTGCAAAGGTTGCAATTGCAGCTTTAAGTGTAATCCGCGATGAAAAACTTGCTGAAAATGCTGAGCGTCTGGGTACTATTTTCAGGGAAGAATTAAAACAGGTGAAATCTGACAGAATTGAGCTCGTACGGGGTAAAGGATTATTAAACGCTGTTGTTATTAAACCTATGAACGGAAAAACAGCCTGGGATGTTTGTCTGGCACTGAAGGAAAATGGATTATTGGCAAAACCAACACACGAACATATAATTCGTTTTGCCCCTCCTCTTGTAATTACAGAATCACAACTCAGGGAAGCAATCGGAATTATTAAGAAAACAATTCTGGAGTTTTCGTAATTCTGAGGAAATCTGGTGAAACACAGATTGATAAGCAACTATTTGAATGAAACCTTTATACCTAAATATTTCCTTTTTCTCTTACACTCTGTATATTTATCTATACAGAGTGTTTTTTTTATTGATAAGGAATTGCTGAATCAAATTCTCACAAAATGAAAACATCTCATCGTTTTTACCTCGTTTTCTTATTGTTCTTTATTAACTCTTGTACAACAACTGACATGGCAATTGACAAAAATAATCTTGATATAAATGTTGATCCCGGGGTGGATTTTTACCAGTTCGCAAACGGGGGTTGGATTAAAAATAACCCTCTTCCTGCTGAATTCAGCAGATATGGAACATTTGATGCACTTGCCGAAGAAAACAACGAAAAAGTAAAAAAACTGGTCGAAGAAGTTGGTAATATGGAATCGGACAGAGGAAGTATCAACCAGAAGGTTGGTGACTTTTTTAAATCAGGTATGGATTCTGCAAGAATTGAGAAAGAAGGAGTTGGTCCACTGCAGAAATATTTTGAGGAATTGGATAAAGTATCTGATAAACACAGTCTGGTTAGTTTACTTATCGACTGGCAGTCGGGAAATAATCAACTTCTTTTTTCTTTGTATGGTGTTCCCGATAAGAAAAACAGTGAAATGGTTATTGCCAGTCTTTCACAAGGCGGACTGGGTTTGACGGATGTAGATTATTACACAGCAAACGATGCCAGGTCGCTAAAAATACGTGAGGAATACCTTAGCTACATTGCCCAAATTCTGACCCTTACAGGAATAGATCCTGAAGAATCAAAGATTCAGGCTGTTAGCATCCTAGAGTTTGAGACGCGGCTTGCGAAGAATTCCATGACAAGGCTTGAAAGAAGGGATCCTCATAAGCAATATAACAAACTAGCAATTAACGAATTAAACAATTTGTCTCCTGAAATACCCTGGCTTGACTTGTTTGAAAAGCTTAAGCTTGACAGAATTGAAGAAATCAATGTTTCACAACCATTGTTTTTTCAGGAAATCAGTAAAATGATTCAGGATACTGAATTTGAAAAATGGAAAATATGGATGCGATGGTCTGTAGCAAATAGCAAATCAGAATTGCTTTCGTCGGATTTTGTAAATGCAAATTTTAACTTTTATGGATATTTTCTTTCAGGAAAGAAAAATATCCAACCCCGGTGGAAGAGAGTATTGGCCAAAACCAATGGAGCCTTGGGTGAAGCAATCGGAGAGTTATTTGTTGAGAAATATTTTCCGCCTCAATCCAAAGTCAGAATGCTCGAAATGGTTGGAAATCTAAAAATAGCTTTAGGAGAAAGAATTCATAATCTTGACTGGATGAGTGATTCAACCAAGATGCAGGCACTCGGAAAACTCGAGGCAATTAATGTAAAAATCGGATATCCCGATAAATGGAGAGATTATTCCGGCCTTGAAATTGGTAATACCAGTTATTTCGAAAATGTTGCCAACGCATCACTTTTTAACTATCGGTTTAATTTAGATAAAATAGGTAAACCTGTGGATAAAGATGAATGGGGCATGACCCCTCAGACAGTAAATGCCTATTACAATCCGTCGAGAAATGAGATAGTTTTCCCCGCTGCCATTCTTCAGCCTCCATTCTTTTTTCCCGAACCAGATGATGCAGTAAATTATGGAGCAATCGGGATGGTAATAGGTCACGAAATGACACACGGTTTCGATGATCAGGGAAAAAACTATGATAAAGACGGGAATCTCAATAACTGGTGGACGGCGCAGGATAAAGAGAAATTTGAACAAAAGGCTCAAATCCTTATTGATCAATACAATCAGTTTACAATCCAGGACGAAGTGAAAGCAAATGGCAGTCTCACATTAGGAGAAAACATTGCAGATTTGGGCGGACTGAGCATATCCTATTCTGCTTTATTGAAAGCATGGGAAAAAAATCCCCCGAAACAAAAAATAGATAACTTCACTCCTGCTCAGAGATTTTTTCTGGCATATGCTCATGTATGGGCAAATAATATAAGTGAAGAAGAAATGCTACGGAGAACGAGAGAAGATGTTCATTCATTGGGACATCTCCGGGTAAACGGACCCTTACAACATATGCAGCAGTTTTATGATGCATTCAATATTGAATCGGGAGAACCGATGTATCGTTCTACTGATGATCGGACAAGTATTTGGTAATAAAAATTATACAGATATATAGAAAGTCAACCGTTTTGTCCGGGTAAAGCGTCTATTTTTGGACATAAGATGTAAATTTTTATATATTTACATCATACAGTTACGCCATCTATATGTCAAAAAAACCCCTGTATATTTTACTTTTTTTTATAAGCCTTCTGATCATTCTGCCACAGGCATGTGAAAACAATAATGAGTTCGATTTATATGGAGTGCAGGAGTGCGATACAAGCAATGTAACATGGGATTCAAAAATTGCTGCCATTCTTAAGAAAAATTGCGTTGAGTGTCATGGAAAAGGTGTATCGTATAAAGGTGTAAGGCACGATAGTTATGCTACTGAGCTTATTGTTGTAAATGACGGAAGGTTGAGGTGGGTAATTAATGAGAGTGATCCGTCCAAACGTATGCCTAAAGATCGGGGAAGACTGCCTGATTGCGAGTTAAGTCTGATTAATAAATGGCTTGATAACGGAGCACCTGAAAACTAAAATCCATGAAGAAAATTTTATATTTGATCCTGCTGTTTTTCTTTCAGATAAATGCTTCAGTATTTGCTCAGGACCTGGATGAAATCCTGAACGAAATTGCCAAAGACACGACACCGAACTATTCCTTTGGTACATTTAAAGGAACCACTGTTATTAACGGACAATCTGTTGAAGTTCCCGGAAAAGGTGATTTGGCGTTCGTAATTTCTCACCGTTTTGGCGCAGTAAATCAAGGTCTTTACAATTTCTTTGGAATCGATCAGGCAACCACCCGCCTTGGTTTTGAATACGGAATCAAAAATCTGGCTTCACTTTCCATTGGTCGGAATACATTTGATAAAACATATGACGGAGGCGTAAAGCTTAAAATTTTCAGACAACAAACAGGGATTAGAAATATTCCTTTAAGCGTGTCTTTATTTTCCGGAGTATATGTTAAAACACTAAAATGGGATATTCCGGACAGAGATAATTTGTTTTCTTCCAGACTGTCATACGCGAGCCAGATTCTTATTGCCCGTAAATTCAGCCAGAAATTGTCACTTCAATTGAGTCCGACCTATATCCATAAAAACCTTGTTCCCCTGCCAGAGGACCAAAATAATATTCTGGCAATCGGATTAGGAGGCCGGTATAAACTCAGCCGTAAAATATCACTTAACGGAGAATATTTTTACCTGCTTCCCGGAGAGACAGCCGATAATTACATCAATTCACTTTCTATAGGTGTTGATATTGAAACAGGAGGACACGTCTTTCAGTTACAGGCAACCAATTCGCAGGCCATGTTTACAAGAGGTTTTGTAACGGAAACTGAAGGTGAATGGTTAGAGGGAGATATATATTTCGGTTTTAACTTATACCGGGCTTTCCCAAATAAAAAAACCCGTAAAAATATATATTGAAATGCTAAGCAATAAAACCGCCATACTTATAACAACTTTTTTCATTTCTGGCTTATTGCTGTTTTGTTCTTTCCAGACCAGGCCATCAATATATATTTGTAAAAACGGACAGGCCGGTTTTCTGTCTGATGCCCCCATGGAAATGATAAAAGCCTCTTCTAAAAGCCTTTCGGGTGTATTAAATATTGCGGATCGTTCATTTTCCTTCCTTATCCCCACAAAAACTTTTGAAGGTTTTAACAGCAGCTTGCAAAGAACCCATTTCAATGAAGATTATTTAGAAAGTGAGATTTATCCAAATTCCACCTTTAAAGGTAAAATTATTGAAGAAGTTGATTTGTCCAAACCGGGAACCTATCAGATAAGAGCTAAAGGGAAAATGTTTATACATGGTGTTGAAAATGACCGGATAATTAAATGCAATCTTGTTGTATCAGAAAATAAAATTGAAGTTAAGGCGAGTTTTACAGTTTTTCTGGAAGATCATAATATAATTATACCTTCAATTGTAAATCAGAAA
This sequence comes from uncultured Chitinophaga sp., assembly GCA_964404825.1. Taxonomy (GTDB): domain Bacteria; phylum Bacteroidota; class Bacteroidia; order Bacteroidales; genus JACJXF01. Next base: position 13,475 of record CAYOLQ010000013.1, on the reverse strand, counting down.
ATAGCTGAGGAAATAAAACTCGATATCAGTCTGGTACTAATCCCTTCAGACAAATAAGATGAAGGTAAGAAAATCTATAGCATCATTAATTTCTTTTTTGCTGGTTTCTTCCACCACACTGGCGCAAACACCATTTTTGAGACCCCATCAGATGTTCAGGGGCAAAGAGGAGTATAAGGTAAACATTATTTATCAGGATCCTAAGTCGTTGATATGGTTTGGAACTGATCGCGGACTGTTCAGATTTGATGGCATAAATTATTCAAGGTTCACCACTTCCGAAGGAATGGCTGTGGACAATATCACTGCTCTGGGAAGCAGTAAAGATGAAAGTTTATGGATTGGTCATAAAAACGGTGAAATTACAATTTACAACGGACATTCATTTAGTGTTTTTACTCCTGAGGAAGGACTGGGATCTGTTGAAATATCAGATATTGTTTGTGATAGTTCAGGTAATATCTGGTTTTCCACACTTGGAGAGGGAGTGTATAAGTATGACGGGAGATACCTTACAAACCTTAACTCAGATGACGGAATTTCAGATAACAATATTTATGATATTGTAATTGATGGCAGAGGCAAATTATGGTTTGCATCAGATAATGGCATTACTCTTTTTGAAAATGACAGTTGTACAATTATTTCCATGAAAGATGGACTGACTGATAATATTGTCAGAGTCCTTAAATCAGCTTCAGATAATCGTATATGGATTGGTACACAGGATCAGGGAATATCCATATATAATCCGCAGGATAAGTCATTCACAGCCATAGAAGGCTGGGATTTCGGTCCGGTTACCGGATTTACCATGAGTCTTGAAAACGAAATCTGGATTAGTACCGAAAGACAAGGTATAATTCAAATGAAGCTTTCTGAAGACAATCTTCCCGTTTACAGAAAGATTGGTGTTAATCAGGGATTGATATCAAACCAAATCAGCACAATTATAAAAGATAGTGAAGAAAACATCTGGATTGGTGGTCGTCAGGGAGTAATTCAGGCTCTTCCCCCCATATTTGAATTTCTTAACAAATCAAACGGGACTCCTTTTCAGATGGTTTACAGTATTGTTATTGATAAACATGATAATTTATGGGTATGCAGTGAAGCGGGTCTTTACAGAGGTACGCCCGACAATACCGGTCTCTATGAATGGGAAAATCTGAGTGAAAGAATGAACCTGGTCAAGGTAAATTTCATTTCGCTATATGCCGATATTGAGGGTCAGATATGGGCAGGAACCTATGGAAATGGGGTTTACCGCATCAATCCTGAGAATTTAAATCGACGACATTACGAAGTTTCTCATGGTTTAAGCGATAACAATGTGATATCCATTTCCGGAACAGATACTCAGGTTTGGTTTTCTACCTTAGGCGGAGGTATTACTTCTTACAATATTCCTGAATCCAGATTAGAAAATTACATAAATTCTGATTTGCGAAACGCATATATTTATGCTTCTGTAAATGATCATGCGGGTAAAACATGGATTGCCGGCTCTCTGAGAGTTCCAGCCTATATTTTTCGTGATAGTCTGTACCGGATAAAAGAGAATTTTCAGAAATTTCCTCAATTATATAGTGTAGCTATAGATTCGTCTGACGGGGTATGGTTTAATACGGGAGATAAAGGCTTATTAAAGGTGGAAGGAGATAGCATAATTATCTTTGATAAAGAATTTGGAATTGGATTCGATAAAATACAATCTATTGTATTTGACAGGTTTAACAATTTGGTGGTTATTTCCGATCGTGGATTATTGTTTTATAATATTGAAACAACAGAAATACTTGAATTTGGAGAGAATTCAGGACTCGCCTACCAATACCCAATATTAAATTCAAATTTTACTGATAAGGAAGGGCAAATCTGGATAGGAACTGAGACAGGAATAATCAAATACGATCCGGAGTATCTTAAGTTCATAGATCAGAGTCCCCGGGTATTTTTATCATCAAAAAACCTGTTTTACAATCCAATTGAATCCGGGAGAAATAAATTCGGCTATAAGGAGAATAACTTCACGTTCGGTTATACAGGTATCTGGTTCAGAAATCCGGAAGGTCTGAATTACAGGTATATGCTGGAAGGATTTGATCTGAAGTGGAACTATTCAAACCGCAATCAGAACCTCACCTATTCGCAACTTCCTGCAGGAAAATATACCTTCAGGGTGGAGGTTAGTCTTGACGAAAAAAACTGGTTTTCTTCTGATGACTCTCATTTCTCCTTCACTATCAGGCTTCCATTCTATAAGCAATGGTGGTTTATACTATTGATATTAATTCTGGCTATATCCGGGATATTTTCGTATATAAAAATCCGTTTATCCTACCTTGAAAAAGCAAAGAAAGAGCTGGAATTAGAGGTGTATAAACGAACAGAAGAGATACGAAGTCAGAATGAAGAGTTAGAAACACAAAAGGAAGAGATTGCCGCTCAGAGAGATCACGCGGAGGAACAAAGGGATCAGATTGAAGCTCAGAAAGACGAAATACAAGCCAGCATCAGGTATGCACATCGCATTCAATCTGCAGCATTGCCTCCCAAAACGCAACTCGATTCCATTTTGAATGATTATTTTGTTCTGAATAAACCCAGGGATATTGTTAGCGGTGATTTTTACTGGGTTGCGCAAAACGATTCACATGTATTTTTTTCCGTTGGGGATTGCACAGGTCATGGGGTTCCGGGGGCATTTATGAGCATGCTTGGATTGAGTGCACTAAATGATATTGTGAAATCGCTTCAAATATGCAAAGCATCAGCCATATTGAATTTTCTCAGAGACAGAATTCAGGAATCTCTTCATCAGCTTGGCGAAAATGAAATGATTTCTAACGATGGTATGGATATTTCCATTTGCATTTTAGATGCCAAAACCAACAAATTACAGTTTGCAGCGGCACATAATCCGCTGTACCTTATCAGAAATGGCGAGCTTCAGGTTTTTGAAGCTGATAAAATGGAAATAGGCAGTTCTTCAATTGAGAAACAGGAATTTACTAATCATGAGCTTCAATGCATCAAAGGTGACATTCTGTATCTGTTCTCGGACGGATTTGCTGATCAATTCGGAGGAACCCAGGGGAAAAAATATAAGTATTTGAAATTCAAGGATTTTCTGCTATCCATTCACAATGAATCCATGCAACGACAAAAGTGGTTACTCGATGAAGAAATTGAGGCATGGAAAGGTAATTTCCCTCAGGTTGATGATATTATGGTAATGGGAGTAAGAATCGGAGGATAAATCAATTCTCTACATTCCAGCCATAATCCTTATATTCCCATGATACCTTATCATCCTTAACAGTGAGGTACATAAATCCTTCTTCAAATCCCATATTTGCACCTCTCCACCATCTTGCACAAATTGCACCTCCGGTGATAAAATGGATGCCATCAACATACACATCTTCAATTGTATGAAGATGACCCTGTAAAACAAGTTTCAGGTTGTGATTCTTAAACAAATCAATAACCTCCTTAGAGTTTGCTACAACCAGTGAAGAGTCATTCATTAGAGTTGATCCGTAGTATTTTTGCTTAAATACAGTGATAAAGGGGATATGGGTACTAATTACGATTGGGGTTTCTTTTGGAGTATTTTCCAATTCCTGTTTTATCCATTTCATTTGTATTGAATCAACCCAGCCAATATAGCTGCTTTTACGGGTATCTTCGACAGAATTGATTATCATGAATTTCCATCCTTTATGGTCAAAGGAATAATAGCTATTACCCAGACGTTTTTCATACATTTTCTCACCGTATTCAGGATGATTGACATCTGCGCCGCTTTCTTTATATATTCCATATATTTCATGATTTCCTAATGTATTATATACCGGCATTTTCAATTCCGGGATCATTTCCTGATAGAGATTATATAAAGAGTCTGATCGTTCATATGACTGTCCTAAGGCATCCATAATCAGGTCACCTCCGGTTATTACAAAATCTGGATTTAATGAATTAACAGTATCCATGGCCTGTTTAAAACCCTGCGGCGCATTTAGCTCAGGCTGCAGGTGAATGTCGGTCATAAATACAAATGAGAAGCTATTCTCAGAGGCTTTTGGGGTATTTGTTTTACAGGAGCTCAGTGTAATAACTAAGATAATTGCAAGAGCTGACAAGTTGTGAATGAATGATTTAAGCATAATGTTGGATTGTGGGTTACATATAAATACTGAAGAATTCACCAGTTTTAAAGTTATAACAGAAAACAGTAAATTTCATTCAACTGTTCAATGATTTAAATTATTTATTGTGACGTTCTTCCAGAACAGCCAGAACATCACGGATATCTTTATCCCTGGCTGAAAGCAGTACAAGCATATGGTAGATAAGATCGGCCGCTTCATTTAAAAGAAGTTCATCGTTCACATCCATGGCCTCTATTACAAGCTCAACTGCTTCCTCTCCTACCTTCTGAGCAATTTTGTTGATTCCCTTTTCGAAGAGTCTGGTGGTGTAACTGTCGGGAGGCATTTCCAGTTTACGTTTGTGAATCAGATCCTGCAAACTAAGAATGAAGGCCATGGGATCGTTGTTTGATTCATTAAAGCATGTGTCTGCTCCGGTATGGCATACCGGTCCTGCAGGATCCACCTTAATTAGCAGGGTATCATTATCACAATCCGGAATTATTTCTTTGATTTTAAGAAAATTGCCACTTTCCTCTCCTTTTGTCCAGAGGCGCCCTTTGGTGCGGCTATAAAAAGTTACAAGCCCAGTTTCCCTCGATTTCTCAAGTGCTTCAGGGTTCATAAAACCAAGCATTAGAACTTTATTGGTAGTGTTATCCTGAATAACAGCAGGAACTAATCCATTTAATTTATTAAAATCCAATTCCATTATGTAGTAATTATCAAATCTGTTTTCAACTTATTCTAACGACAATATTATTTTTCCGAAGGTAATCTTTTAAAACGGGAATAGGTATTTCATTATAGTGAAAAATACTTGCTGCCAGCGCTGCATCGGCCTTTCCTTTTGTAAAAACTTCAGAAAAATGCTGAACATCACCTGCACCCCCTGAAGCGATTACAGGAATTGAAAGGTTTTCTGAAAGGACAGCCAGTGCATCACAGGCAAATCCGTTTTTTGTTCCGTCGTGGTTCATAGATGTGAAGAGAATCTCCCCTGTACCCCTGTCCTGAGCTTCCTTTGCCCAGGAAAAAAGCTCTCTGTCGGTTTTAATTCTTCCTCCATTTACATATACCCACCATTTACCATCCGCCTCAAATTTAGCATCAATCGCGGTAACCACAAACTGGCTCCCATAACCTGAGGCTATTTCTTCAATCAGCTTTGGATTTCTTACGGCTGAAGAATTTACTGAAATTTTATCAGCACCTGCAGACAGTAAACGATCGGCATCTGATAATTCATTGATTCCCCCGCCTACAGTGAACGGAATGTTTAAGTGCCTTGCTATCCTTTTTACCAGATCAGCAAAAAGCTTCCGTTTTTCGTGTGTCGCTGTTATATCAAGGTATACCAATTCGTCGGCACCTTCCCTCGCGTACTTAGCTCCTAATTCAACGGGATCGCCAACTTCCCTGATGTTGAGGAAGTTTATTCCCTTAACTGTTTGACCGTCTTTTATATCCAAACAAGGAATAATACGTTTTGCTATCATGAAATTTAGCTGTGTGTTTTAAGGAAATTAATTATTTCTTCTTTGCTTATACGGTTTTCATAAAATGCCTTCCCGATAATAACTGCAGGTACTCCGGCATTATTAAGTTCAATGACATCTTCGAGTTTACTTACTCCCCCGCTGGCAATTAGTTCCAAATCTGGCCATGCTGCCAGAATTCGTTTATACACACTCAGGGAGGGACCCAGCAACATTCCATCTTTCTGTATATCCGTACTTATAACTTTCTTAACTCCTTTGCTGATAAATCCTTCCAGAAATTGAAATAATCCTGTATCACTATCATCCTGCCATGCATTGAGGGAAATTTTTTCATTATTATGATCAGCTCCGAGTATTATTTTTTCGTTTCCAAAAACCGCCAGCCAATGAAGAAACACTTCCGGATTTTGAACTGCTATACTCCCACCGGTAACCATTGCAGCACCGTTGTCAAAAGCCATTCTGATGTCGGTTTCCGAGCGTATCCCTCCCCCGAAATCAATAACCAGATTTGTTTGTGAAGCAATTTTCCTCAACACCTCAGTATTTACTATCCTTTTTTCTTTAGCTCCATCAAGATCAACCAGATGCAAACGTCTGAGTCCCCAGCTTTCAAATGTCCGGGCCATAGAAACAGGATCAGCTGAATAAACTTTTTTCTTATCGTATTCGCCCTTTTCGAGCCGAACACATTTTCCGTCAATAATATCGATTGCCGGTATTATTTCTATCATCGTTTTGAGTATGGAAGTATTGGATTTATCTGAATCATAATTCAATAAAATTCTTTAATATCTGGTGGCCTGTGTCTCCTGATTTTTCAGGATGAAACTGGGTTGCAAAGAAATTATTCTTCTGAAGCGCAGCACTGAAATGCACAATGTAATTGCATTCAGCTGCAGTGAATTCGCAAACAGGAACATAATAGCTGTGAACAAAATAAACGTAGCTGTCAGCAGGCAATCCTTTAAAAACCGAACCCTTTGCGTTAATCAGACTGTTCCACCCCATATGAGGTACTTTTTGCAGGGGAAGGAATTTTAATACAGGCACATCGAAAATTCCAATGCAATCTGTGTTCCCTTCTTCAGAGTGAGTGCACATTAATTGCTGACCAAGACAAATACCCAGGACAGGTTGTTTCAAATCGCGCAAAAGAATATCCAGACCCTTATTTTTCAGATATTTCATTGTGGTTCCGGCTTCACCTACACCCGGGAAAATAACCTTATCAGCATTTATTATTGTTGAAAAATCATCAGTAATGTCGGCTGATACTCCCAGTCTTTCAAGGGCAAAGCCTACAGATCTTATATTTCCGGCATTGTATTTTATTACTGCAATTTTCATCAGGATGCTTTATTAAATATTGACATATAATTACAGTAATCAATATATTTTGCAATTCATAAGCATTAAATACAAGATAAAATTTCACACCTATTTTTAATGTCCTAATGCCGGACAGGCATTTACTTTTTTCCTTGATGAAAAAAGTAAACAAAAAAATCAAGAAAAAATCATCCCGGCCTTTACCCACAATGCCCTCAGGCTCGCGGCCATTTTTTCGGGCCACCGCTCATTACTCTTTTTTAATTTAGAAATCTTTCGTTTATATATTTACCATACAACATTAACAAAAAATTATTCTCAATCTGCATTATTTATAGTATTCCTTTTGTACTTGGCAATTCATTGCTTTTGGGATCTTTTTGAACGGCCATTTTAATAGCTTTGCTGAAAGCCTTAAAAATTGCTTCAATTTTATGATGTTCATTATCTCCCTTTACATTAATGTTCAGATTGCATCTTGCAGCGTCGGAAAAGGATTTAAAAAAATGAAAAAACAATTCTGTTGGCATTTCGCCGATCTTTTCGCGTTTAAATTCCGCATCCCAGACTATCCAGGGACGACCTCCAAAATCAAGTGCCACCTGTGCCAGGGAATCGTCCATGGGTAACAGAAATCCATATCGCATGGTTCCTTTTTTATCACCAAGGGCAATCTGAAAAGCTTCACCCAGAGCAATTGCTGTATCTTCCACGGTATGGTGTTCATCAACATGGAGATCCCCCGAAACCTTTATCCTAAGGTCGCATCCTGAATGCTTTGCAATTTGCTCAAGCATATGATCGAAAAACCCTATTCCGGTTGCTATTTCTCCCTTTCCTGAACCATCAATGACGAGATCTATTATAATATCGGTTTCCTTGGTAGTTCTTTTAACTGTTGCTTTGCGCCGGAGTTTTGAAAGGAACCTCCAAACCTCATCCCAATCCGAAGTGATTAGTATACAAGTATTTTCGTATCCACCGGAAACAATTTCAGAATACAGGTCCTGTGACCCAATCAGAATTGCCTTTGAACCTATCCTTCGCGCCAGCTCTAAATCGGTAAACCTGTCGCCAATAACAATGGAATTCGGAATATCATATTCACCGCTCAGGTATTTGGTAAGCATTCCGATGCCAGGTTTCCGGGTTGGGGCATTTTCCTCCGGCAAGGAAGGATCAATAAGTATATCGTCGAAAATAATACCCTCATTTTTAAAAGTCTGTAAGAATTTTTCATGCGGCTTAATAAAACTTTCGTAGGGATAAACACTTGTTCCCATGCCATCCTGATTACTGACTATTACCAATTCATAGTCAAGATATTGCCGGATATTATACATATTCCGAAAAACTCCCGGATAAAACTCAAGCTTTTCCAGACTATCGATCTGGAATGTTACCGGTGGTTCCAGGAGCAAAGTTCCGTCGCGATCAATGAAAAGGACTTTCTTCATAAAGGTTTATATTTTTTCAATAATTGCAGTAATTTCGAATTCTCATCCTCACTGCCAACCGTAATTCTCAGGCATTCACCGCAAAGATTTACACGGGAACGATCGCGAACAATAATACCGTTATCTCTGAGAAAATTGTAGACCTCCCTTGCATTCACAAATCTGACAAGCAGAAAATTAGCATCTGAGGGGAAAACGCTGAGAATAAAACCGAATTGAGCAAGTTGTTTTGCAAGTTTATCCCTCTGAGAAATAATCATACCAACCCAATCATTTGTAAAATCGCTGGATGATAAACGTTTGGACATGATATCCTGAGTCAGTAAGCTAATATTATAAGGATACTTTATTTTGTCGAGAACAGAAATTATTTCTTTGTCTGCAAAGGCCATTCCTAATCTGATGGCTGCCATTCCCCATGCTTTTGAAAATGTGCGAAGGATGACCAGATTATTATTATCATCAATATCCTTTAACATCCCTTTAAAGGATGCAAAATCAATATATGCCTCATCAATAACTACCAAACCATCGAAACCGTTTACAACTTTAAGCATCGAACTATAATCCAGTAAATTTGAAGTGGGATTATTCGGTGAACAAAGAAAAATGATCCGGCTTTCTGCATCTGCAGCATTAAGAAGGGCTTCGGGATTAAGGCTGAAATCGTTATTCAAAGACACTTTCCGGAACTCAATATTATTCACCTGAGCGCAAACCTCGTACATTCCATAACTCGGATCAATACTGATGACATTGCTTTTACCGGGTTCACAAAAAGCACGTATTAACAAGTCAATTGCTTCATCACTCCCGTTTCCAAGAAAAATGGAATCCACACTCATCCCGGTATTGGCTGATATTTGTCCCTTTAGTTCCCTCTGATGAGGATCAGGGTACCTGTTATATGGGTTGTTAAAGGGATTTTCATTCGCATCCAGCAATACTGATGCATTTCCCTGAAATTCATCCCTGGCAGAAGAATATGGATGCATTTTCAGGATATTATCCCTTGTGACAGACTGAATTCTAATTTTTCCCATTCTTATAATTACTTGATACAGAATTCATTCTTATTTGCACTGCCATCCGGTGGGCATACAACTCTTCGGCATCTGCCATTGTTTCCACGGCGGGACCTATATTAAAAAGTCCATAGGTTGTGAGTTCCTGGAAAGTGATTTTTTTGCTGAATGAATCCAGATTCACTCCACTATATGCTTTTGCATGTCCATTTGTGGGCAGAGTATGATTTGTACCGGAAGCATAATCCCCTGCACTTTCGGGTGAAAAATTTCCAAGGAAAACAGAGCCGGCATTGATTATTTTGCCTGCCAGTTCGTTGTAATTCTTTGTAGCAATTATGAGATGTTCAGGAGCGTATTCATTCATCATTTCAAGCATGGTTTCATCGTCCTTTACAAGAATAATTTTGCTGTTCTCAAGAGCTTTGGCTGCAATGTCTTTTCGGGGGAGATTTTTAAGCTGTTCAGCCACTTCCGTTTTTACCTGATTAACCAGATTTTCACTTGTTGAGATGAGGATTACCTGACTATCGATTCCATGTTCAGCCTGAGAAAGAAGGTCGGAGGCAACAAATGCAGGGATCGCAGAATCATCGGCCATAATTGCAACTTCAGATGGACCGGCAGGCATATCTATGGCAATATTTTCCAGACTCAGCTTCAGCTTTGCTGCCTGTACATACTGGTTTCCCGGACCAAATACTTTGTATACTTTCGGAACAGTTTCGGTTCCATAAGCCATAGCGGCAATTGCCTGTGCTCCTCCGATTTTAAACACCTTTGAAATACCCAATAAATCGGCCGCATAAAGAATAGCGGGCTGAATTTTCCCATCCTGCCCCGGCGGTGAACAAAGCACAATCTCTTTACACCCTGCAAGTTTAGCGGGAATAGCCAGCATTAATACGGTTGAAAACAAAGGCGCAGTTCCTCCCGGAATATATAAACCAACTTTTTCTATGGGGAGCGTTTTTTGCCAGCATCGGATTCCCGGTGCAGTCTGACAGGATACTTCACTATGAATTTGCGCCTTATGAAATAGTGTTATGTTATCCATTGCTACTTTTAAAGCCTTTTTGAGCTCGTCGCTGACCGATAATTTTGCTGAAGTAAGCTCTTGGCTGCTAACGGCAATCTCTTTCAGTTTCACCTTATCGTACTTTTCGGCAAATTCCAGGAGGGCTGCATCCCCTCTTTCTTTAACCTCTTTTAATATAGCACTTACAGTTGCAGAAAGAGATTCAAACTCAATTACCGGGCGGGCAAGGATCTCTTTCCACTTATTTTTTTCAGGAAACCGTATGATTTTCATCTTATTTGGATTTTAGGGTAATATTTTAGTATTCAGGCATTCGCAAATATAGAATAATAACAAGCTATACAATCATTTTTTCAATCGGAATCACCAGGATTCCCTGAGCGCCAAGAGCCTTAAGTTTATCGATTATTTCCCAGAATTCAGTCTCCTTCAGAACCGAATGAACAGAGCTCCATCCGGGTTCAGCAAGGGCCATTACGGTAGGACTTTTCATGCCGGGAATAATACGTATGATTTCCTTAAGGTTGTGGTTTGGAGCATTCAGAAGGATATACTTGTTAATTTTCGCAGTCTGTACAGAGCGAATCCGGAACATTAGTTTTTCGAGTATATCCTGCTTTATTTTACTCAGGTTTGGATTAGAGATCAAAACAGCTTCGGATTTCGCAACAACCTCCACCTCCTTCAAACCATTGCTTATCAGCGTACTTCCCGAACTGACAATATCGAAAATGGCATCCGAAAGACCAATTCCCGGTGCAATTTCAACAGAACCACTTATTTCATGGATGTCAGCTGAAAGTCCTTTGGATTTAAGATAATCTCTCAGAATACCCGGGTATGAAGTAGCAATTTTCTTTCCTGAGAAATACGCGGGTGAATTGTATTCTTCGCTTTTAGGAATTGCCAGGGAAAGTCTGCACTTCCCGAATCCGAGTTTTAAGACTGTTTTAACGATATAGTCTTTTTCCATTATTACATTTTCACCAACTATTCCCAAATCGGCAACATTATCCGACACACATTGAGGAATATCATCATCGCGCAGGAATAAAATCTCCAGAGGAAAATTAGACGACACTGAGATTAGTTTCCTTTCGCCGCTATTCAGCGAAATACCTGCTTCTTTCAACAATTCAAGTGATTGCTCACTCAGACGACCTGATTTTTGAATTGCAATTTTAATTTTATCCATAGTTCAGTGTAAAAAAAAAGGTTTGCAGCGTTTGCAAACCTTTTATTAATTCGTTTTATAGTGTTTACATTTTCCGCACAAATTATCCGTTCCTGCCATGATGGTGGCTGTGAGCAAAATTTGTATGTACAGAAAGAATAGTCATAAAAATAATATTTGAGGCAATGTTACGGAATAATTTCAAAAACGCAAAAAAATAAAACAATTCTTTTTAGTAACACTCCCCTGTTAAAATTGAGACAGGCTTTAACTAAACACATGAATTTTCATTTCGCAACTAAAAATAAAGGTCTTTAAAACGGAATCAGACATCTTTCAGCAAGACATTTGATTTTGATTCTTTCATTGAATTAATAAGTTCTTCGTGAACATTTGCAAGTCGGAGCCAGTCTTCTGTTTCATTAACAGTTAAAGTATCTGTTCCCACTGCATCAAGCCGGTCTAGAACAAATTTTATATCAATAAGGTTTACATCAATGGAAGGCTGATACCCGTTTTCCCTGGGGCTTTCGGTGATTGTTTCGTTAATAACGTTAGCTTTCACAAGGTTAAAAAGCATATCGCGCACGAGACGCATGGGGATTCCCAAATCCTGACTGAGCTGTGTACTGGTAAGTGGTTCATTTCCCTGCTGAAAATTTTTTATAATGCTTCGAATCAGAAATAACGATACAAGGCGCTTGTCGTGGTTGGAAATATTAAGACTTCCGGCTTCAAATTCATACTTTTTCACGTTTTGGTAGGCAAAAGAAATTTCAGCTCCCAAAAGAACAATCAGCCAGGATATCTGCAACCATGCCAGGAAAAGAGGTAGCGCTGCAAAGGTTCCGTAAAATGCACTGTACGTTGAAACTCCCACCTGAAAATGAATATACCCCCATTGAGTCACCTGGAAAATTGTACCGGCAATAATACCTGCAATCAGAGCATATTTGAAATTAACTTTGGTATTGGGCATAATCATATAGATCAGGGTAAACAGTAACCATACCAGAGTATAGGGAAGTAAGCGGAATGCCGATTCGAGGAAAGGGCTAATCGTTTGTATTACTTCAACGCTCTGAGCAACCGATTCCAGGCGGGTTGAAATATAAACACTCATACTGCTTGAGAGTATGATTAGCAAGGGAGCAATTAACATAATAGACAGGTAGTCGCTGAGTTTTCTTACAAAACTTCTAGATTTTTTAACCTGCCAGATTGCGTTAAATGAATTTTCTATATTCGTGAGAACCTGCATTACCGACCAGATAAGAACAATTAGTCCAATCCCCGCCAGAAGCCCGCCTTCCACTCCCTCGAGAACCTCGTACGACATATTAATAATCCAGTTCATTACCTCTTCCTGGCCTTTGAAATTAGCCACAATAAATTCTTCCAGTTTTTCATCGAAACCAAAACCGGCTGCAACACCAAAACCCATGGCAGCAATAGGGACCATGGAAAGAAGTGTGTAAAATGTAAGAGCCGATGCCCGCAGACTCACGCGGTCTTCCATAAAGCCTCTGAAGGCCACCAGAATAATCCGAATCTGCCGAATCACAAAGGAATACCGTTTGGATTTTCCATCAAGTGGAGTTTTCCACACATCCACCTGCATAAATGTTGTAAACCGCTTAATCATATAAGTTCATTTCTGTTACCTCATACAAATATAAGCGATTATTGGAGAAGTGAATCGTTTATGATATTTTTATAAATCCTGAAAACTGTATCTTTGAACAGTGTCAGGTGAAGGAAAAGACTTGTTTAGGTACTATTCGCC